>DASXYJ010000058.1:0-1776 GCA_036502565.1 Gammaproteobacteria bacterium | reverse complement strand
AGAGGGGTCGCAGAGTCTATAGAGTTCTGGGAGATTGTCCAGCGGCGCCAGAAGGTCGCCCCGGACTCATCAGGGCCTTCGCATTTGATGTTCGGCGCTTGTTCGGTAGCGCGATCGCGATGGGGTAGTTAGCTTCACACTCCGGTAGCGAAGCTTCGCAGCAAATTCGACTTTTCTTTACAAGAAGGAGCTTGCGCATGGACGCCCAAGCGACCGAATCTCTGCTGCGCTTCTTCCGGGGCATCGGCGACCCGCGTGCGGCCAACGCGCGGCACGCGCTGGATGACCTGCTGGGCATCGCCATCCTGGCGGTGCTGTGCGGGTCGGACTCCTGGCAGGCCGTCGAGGCGTGGGGCCGCGGCAACCGCGAGTGGCTCCAGACGTTCCTGGACCTGCCCCACGGCATCCCCAGCCACGACACGTTCGACCGCGTCTTCGCCGCCCTGGACCCGCTGGCATTCGAGGCGTGCTTCAACACCTGGACGGCGGCGTTGGTCGAGAACGCTGGCGCCACCGGCAAGGGGCTCCTGGTCGCGGTGGACGGCAAGACGCTGCGGCGCAGCTGGAAGCACGCCTGGAGCAAGACTCCGGTGCATCTGGTCAGCGCCTTCGCCACAGCCAACCGGCTGGTGCTGGGCCAGCTGGCCACCGACGCCAAGAGCAACGAGATCACCGCCATCCCCAAGCTGCTGGCGCTGCTGAACCTGGCCGGCGCGACGGTGACGATCGACGCCATGGGGTGCCAGCGCGAGATCGCCGCCCAGATCATCCGCCAAAAGGCCCACTACGTCCTGGCGGTGAAGGAGAACCAGCCGACGCTGCACCGGAAGGTGACATCGCTGCTGGACGAGGCGATCGCGGGCGGCTTCGCGGGCCTGCGTCACGGCTATGACGAGCAGACCAACGGCGGTCATGGCCGGATCGAGACGCGGCGGGTCTGGGTGAGCGACGAGGTGGAACACCTGGGCGAGGATCTCCGGGCAGCGTGGCCCGGCCTGGCGGCGCTGGCGGTGGTGGAGTCGACCCGGCAGGACCTGGGGGACCTCTCGGGAAAGGTGAGTGTCGAGCGTCGCTACTTCATCAGCAGCCACGGCGGGACCGACGCCGCCCTGCACGCCCGGGCGATCCGCGGGCACTGGGGTGTCGAAAACGGCCTGCACTGGACGCTGGACGTGAGCATGAACGAGGACCAGTGCCGGCTGCGGGCCGGGCACGGCGCCGAGAACTTCTCACGACTGCGGCGAATCGCCTTGAACAAACTGAAGCGGTGGGAGATCAAGAAGGAGAACGGCAAGGTGATGAAAACCAGCCTGAGAATCAAGCAGAAGTCCTGCGGCTGGAGTCGCAAGTTCTTACTGGAAGCGCTCTTGGCCTAAATGCGATGGCCCTGCGGAAGGGAGCGGAGACAGGCAGCCCGCCGGAACTGCGGCAAGGCTGGTCAGGGATACGGCGTCTTGCGCGGCTCGTCCCCCGGAAGCTCCAGTGCCCCCACCAAATCCGTCAGCCGCTCAACCTTCTGCTGCGTCAGGAAATCGCTCAGCCCCTGGCAGATCTTGTTCGGCGTGGCCGGGTCAACGAAGAGGGCCGTGCCGATGGCGACCGCCGTGGCGCCGGCGAGGATGAACTCGACGGCGTCCTGCCAGTATTGCACGCCGCCCATGCCGACGATCGGCACGCCGGCCTGCTTGGCGACGTTGCGGTAGACCCGGCTCACCATGTGCAGCGCGATCGGCTTGATCGCCGGGCCCGACAGCCCGCCCGTCACGTTGGCAAGGC
>DASXYJ010000057.1:0-15734 GCA_036502565.1 Gammaproteobacteria bacterium | reverse complement strand
ACGGCCACACCCACGCCAGCGACGGCCGGCTCTGGTTCGGCGGCGGACAGGGCGCCATCGGCTTCCTCCCCGGCGACCTCAAGCCCAACCGGCACGCCCCGGCGGTGACCCTCAACACCGCCACCACTTACCGCGACGGCAACCTGGTGACCATGCCGCTGGTGCAGAGCGGCGAATTGACCCTCACCTACCGCGACCGCATCAGCACCTTCGACGTGGCCGCCATGGACTTCGGCGCGCCCCAGGCCAACACCTACTCCTACCGGCTGGTCGGGTTCACGCCGCAATGGACGCCGCCTTCGCGGAACCACCTCATCACCTTCACCAACCTGAGCCCGGGCAGGTACCGGCTGGAGGTCAAGGCCGCCAACAACTGGGGGACCTGGAGCGGCGCACCGACGACCCTCGACCTCATCGTGCTGCCGCCCTGGTGGCGCACCTGGTGGGCCTACACCATCTACCTGTTCATCATCATCGGCAGCGCCATCGCCTATGTGTACAGCCTGAAGCGCAAGATCACCCGCGAGAAGGGCATCAGCGCCAGCCTGCGTGAGGCCAATGAGATCAAGAGCAACTTCGTGGAGAAGCTCGAAGTCCAGGTCCGGGAGGCGACCCAGGAGCTGCGCGAGACCCTACAGGGCGTGAACCTCAAGAACGCCGAGCTGGAGATCGCCCAGCGCCGGGCCACCGAGGGCGAGCAGATCAAGTCCCAGTTCCTGGCCAACATGAGCCACGAGCTGCGCACCCCTCTCACCGGCGTGCTGGGCTACACCAAGCTGCTCACCTCCACCAACCTCTCCTCGGAACAGAAGGACTTCGTCAGTACCATCCGCGTGTCCTCCGAGGCGCTGCTGGCCATCATCAACGACACCTTGGACCTGTCGCGCCTGGAGGCCGGCAAGCTGCTGATAGACGAGGTGGACTTCGACCTGCTGGAGCTCATCGAGAGCACCCTGGAACTGTTGGCCCCCATCGCCTACCAGAAACGCCTGGAACTGATCCGGGTGGTGCCGCCGGACGCCCCCCTGCACCTGCGCGGCGACCCGCTGCGCATGCGCCAGGTGCTGACGAACCTGCTCAGCAACGCCATCAAGTTCACGGAATCCGGCTCGGTCTGCCTGGAGGTACGACTGCTGGAACAGACCGAGCGCGACGCCAACATCGGTTTCCGGATCATCGACACCGGCATCGGCATCCCCGAGGGGGAGATCGGCCAGCTCTTCAACGCCTACAACCGCGGCCGTATCTCCACCCGTCACCAGGTGGAAGGCACCGGCCTGGGCCTGGCCATCTGCAAGAAACTGCTGGACCTCATGGGCGGCTCGGTGGGCGTGGAGAGCCGCGTCGGCACCGGTTCCGTGTTCCATTTCGAGGTGAAGTTCCGTCTGCAGAAGCACGCGGCACCGCGCCAGCAGCTGCCGAAGAAGCTCTCGATACTGCTCTACGACAAGCATCCGCTGTCCAACGCCGCCTGGAAGGCCTCGCTCACGCGCCTCGGCGCCGACGTGCGCGAAGTGGCCGAACTGGAATCCCTGATGGCGCTGCAAGCCGAGGCCGCGGTGCTGTCCCTGAGCGAGCGTGAATTGGCTCACTTGGGTGAACTCAAGCAGAAGTTCTCGCCTGCCCTGCCGCCGATGCTGATCCTGGCGCCGCGCATCGACCGCCAGACCCTCAAGGACCTGTCTGAAGCGCTCTACCATCGGGTGCTTAGCAAGACCGCGCGCGAGAAGACCGTGTACCTGGAGTTGCAGTCGCTGGTGCAGCACGCCATCCATATACCTGAGCCGACGGCGGAGAACAGACCCAAGCCCATCGAGGCTGCGGGGCCCGCTCCGGACGCGCCGCTGGTGCTGGTGGCGGACGATAACCGCATCAACCGCCGGCTGCTGGTAACCATGCTCAACCAGTCGGGGTTCCGCACCGCCGAAGCCGGCAACGGCATCGAGCTATTGGATCTCGCCGCCCGCGGCGGCTGGCAGGCGGCGATACTGGACATCCACATGCCGGGCATGGACGGCATCGAGACCGCCACCCGCTTGCGGGTGATCTACGGGGAAGCGACGCCGCCGATCATCGCCATGAGCGCCGACGTGCTGCCCGGCGGCCAGGGCGGCCCGCAGCAGGGACTCATGGATGACTTCCTGATGAAGCCCTTCAACGAGCATCAACTGGTGGACCTGCTGCGCATGCACATCGAGCGCCGCCGCAAGCAGGGTCGCGCCGCCGGCTAGACTTCCTTCTTGCGCTTGGCTTGCCGCTTGGTCTTCGGCTTGCCGATGCTGACGCTGAACACCACCGCCGACTCGATGGGCGGATTGCCGATATAGGATTCGATCGCCGATTCCTTGAGCGCGCCGGAGGGCACCGCCGAGAGGCCGTGGTGCGTGGCAGCCAGGGCCATGTTCTGACAGATGAAGCCCGCCTCCATCATCACGATGCGGTAGGCCATAGGCAGGTGGTACTTCCACATGCTGCGCGGGAAGTGCGCCACCAGGAATACGATCGCCGACGCATCCTCGGGCCACTTCTGGCCGCCCAGCATCTCCGGCACGTCCACCCGGCCCGCGCGCACCAGGCCGAGGTCATGGGTCATCGCCGCGTAGTGGTAGAAGCCGGGCTTCAGGCCCTCCACCTCGCTCACATACACGTACATCTCGAAGGGGTTGCGTGCGCCACCGGAGGGCGTCATGGTCAGGGGCAGGCGGCCGTAGTCGTCATCCTCGATGAAATCCACCACGCCGTTGCCGGCGAACAGGCAGTCGGAAAGCATCGCTAGTGCGATGGGTTTCCCGTCGAAGTCCCGCTGGCTGCGCCGCTTGCGCATGAGCGCGAAGGGCTCCTGGCCCACGTCGGTGCGCGGCAGGCGTGTGATTTTCTTCCCACGGTTGGATTGGTAGAGCGGCGGCGAGGGCCGCAGCTCCCGGCGGGTGCGGATGAACTTGCGGGCCGGCTTGCCCACCAGGAATGGGGTGTTGCGCACCATGAAGTGGAACTGCCCCGCCAGCGGGCCCCACTGCCATTCGCGGCGATAGGTCTCATCCTCGACGGCCCGTTCGGTCCCCTCCACCACCAACGCGTTCATCTCGACGAGCTCGGTCACCTGCGAGGCCAGGCTGTCGCGGTCTACGCCGGGGTACAACGCGAAGATCTGCTCGGGACGCTGCCACTCGTCCAGCTTGGCCAGGAACTCCAGGCACTCGCCGGAGCAGGTGAAGCGGTCGCGGGTGAGGAAGTTCTGGATCAGCAGCTCACCGTCGTCGAAGCCGACCATGAGCGTGCGTGCGCGTCTAAACCGCATGGTCCACCCCTGTCGATGCATTCGGAGCCCCGCTCGCTCCCAACGAGCGGGCACCCCTCGCGGATCATCTCATTCTTTGGAGCTGCAAGCGATGAACGTCATACCCGGGTCGGCACACAGCGTGGCGGTGCTGAACTGGGACTTGCTGCCCTGGTACTTCTTCACCTTGAAGTCCGGCTTGTCGCGCAGGGATACCTGCGTGGAGTTGCCGGAGGTGAAGCTCTTGCGGATCTCGTCACTGCTGATGGAAATAGCGACCTTGCTCGACATGACTGTTCTCCTTGTCAGTGTCCTTGTTACGTCCCCGAACCTTGGGAACGACCCCCTGCGTGGGCCGAAACCGGCTTTCCGCAGAGCTCCCACAAACCGTGGGTTGCGTAGATTATATGTCAGCAAGGCTTAAGAAGGGCGTCGCAGACCTACAGTGTTATCTGTATTCCGGCACGGGGAATTACCTGATTTCCTGTGTTCCGCGAGACTCAGTTCACACTGGAGCCGATTTCTCGGCGATGGCCATGGCCACTACCAGGCCTGCTTCATCCGTGAGGCTGACATGGGCCAGTCCCACGCCGAAGCGCTCGCACACGATCCGGCCGCGCTCCGAGAAGATCACGCAGGGTTTGCCGCGCTGGTCCGGCACGAATCCCGTGTCGCGTACCCACATGCCGAAGCGGAAGCCGGTACCGAGGGCCTTGACGATGGCTTCCTTGGCGGCGAAGTGCATGGCCAGGAAACGCACCGGGTTGCGGCTGCGTGCGAACCACTGCAACTCTTCCGGCATCAAGGTGCGCCTTGCAAAATTCTCACCGTGTCGCTGCCACACCCCTTCCATGCGCGACACTTGCACCACGTCGGTACCGATGCCGTGTATCACCGTCGCGCCTGCACCAGCAGCTGCTTCATGTCGCGCACCGCAGCCGGGAATCCCATCATGACGGCCTTGGCCACGATGGAATGGCCGATGTTGAGTTCCACGATCTCCGGGATCGCGGCCACCGGCTGCGTATTCTGGTAATGCAATCCGTGACCGGCGTGCACCTGGATCCCGAGCTTGGCGGCGTGTCGCGCCGCCTCCATCAGGCGGTGCAACTCCCGGGCCTGGTTCGCACCGTCGGCTTCTGCATAGGCTCCGGTGTGCAGCTCCACTACCGGCGCGCCGGCAGCGGCGCAGGCGTCGATCTGTTCGAGGTCGGGATCGATGAAAGGCGCCACCCGGATCCCGGCGGCCCCGAGCCGGGCACAGGCTTCCTTGAGCTTGGCCAGCTGGCCTCGTACGTCCAGGCCGCCTTCGGTGGTGAGCTCGGCGCGGCGTTCCGGCACCAGGCAGCAATCGTCCGGCTTCACCTTCAGGGCGAACGCCAGCATGGTGTCCGTGACCGCCATCTCCAGGTTGAGCTTGGTCTTGATGGTCTTGCGCAGCTCGAGCACATCCCGGTCCTGGATGTGCCGGCGATCCTCCCGCAAGTGCACGGTGATGGAATCGGCGCCGGCACCTTCCGCCAGGGCGGCGGCCTCCACTGGATCCGGATAGACGGTGCCGCGCGCCTGGCGCAGGGTCGCCACATGATCGATGTTGACGCCGAGGGCGATCTGACTCATGGCTCTCATGTCTCCGTCAGGGCTTGCGTGCCAGGGCGCGCATCACGCCGCTGGTCTTCAGGGCGCGGCCATCCAGGTGCAGTTCCAGGGCCGCCGCCAGCAGGCGCTTGGCCGCCTTCAGGTCGTCCGCATCATCCAATGCGCCGCTCCCCAAGGCAAGCAAGGCACGGCCGCTCACCGGCACGCCGGGGCCTTTGCGTCCCATCGCCGGACGCGGGCCCGCGTCCAGATCATAGAGATAGTCCATCCCTGCCTCGATGTCTTCTCCGGATGAGGTCTGTCCCAGGCTCAGGCCATAGCCGATGGCTGAGAGGAGCCTGGTCTCGAAGAGGCGCAGCGCCGCCGCCGGCTTCTCACCGGCGAGCGCTTCCAGGGTCTGGGCATAAGCGTCGTAGAGCACCGGGTGAGCGTCCTGCCGTGGCAGCAGACGCAGCAACAGCTCGTTCATATAGAAGGCCGCCATGAGCGGCCGGCCCTTCAACATCACCGAGCGGCCCGCGGCCTCCACGGCGCCCAGGTTGCCGAGCTCGCCACGCTGCGACCATGACATCAACAGGGGCGTGAAGGCTTGCAGCAGGCTGCGTTGCGGCGAGGTCGGGCGGCGCACGCCGCGCGCCACGAGGCCTACCCGGCCATGCTCACGGCTCCATACTTCCAGGAGCTTGCTGGTCTCGCGCCAGGCGCGTTGGTGCAACAGGTACGCGGGCGCGAGTGCGACCCGTTCAGCCTTCATCCTTCCTCGAACCCCAGGGTCGCGAGGGCGCGGGCGTCGTCGGACCAGTTCTCGCGCACCTTCACCCACATCTGCAGGAACACCTTGCGGCCGAACTCGCGCTCCATCTCCAGGCGCGCGGCGCGGCCCACCTGCTTCAGCAGGGCGCCGCCCTGGCCGATGACGATGGACTTCTGCCCTTCCCGCTCCACCCAGATGCTGGCGGTGATGCGCAGCATCTCCCCATCCAGCTTGAGCTCGTCGATGGTCACCGCCACGGAGTACGGGACCTCCTCGCGCAGCGCCATGATGAGCTGCTCGCGCACGAACTCCGAGGCACGCATCATCTCGTCCTGGTCGGTGACCTGCTCCGCCGGGAACAGCATCGGCGATTCCGGCAGGTTCTCCGTGAGCAACTGCTCCAGTCCGTTCAGGTTGTCCTGCTTGTAGGCCGACACCGGCACGATGAACTTGAAGGCGTGGCGGGTCTGCATCTCTTCCAGGAACGGCAGTATCCGGTCGCGCGGCTTGACCTTGTCCAGCTTGTTCACCACCAGGCCCAGCGGACGGTCCAAGCGGGCCAGGCGCTGCAGGGCCTGGACATCCTCGTCTTCCCAGCACAACGCCTCCACCACCAGCAGGCAGAAATCCGCCTCGCTGGCGGCGGAGATCGCAGTGCGGTTCATGGAGCGATTGATGGCGCGCTTCTCGCCGGAATGTATGCCAGGCGTATCGACGAAGATCATCTGCTCGGTGGCCGTGGTCTTGATGCCCAGCACGCGGCGACGCGTGGTCTGGGGTTTGGGCGTGACGATGCTGATCTTGCGTCCCACCAGCGCGTTCACCAGCGTGGACTTACCCACGTTGGGGCGCCCGGCCACGGCGATGAAACCGGCGCGGAAACCTGCATCAGCCACGGGCTATCTCCTCAAGGGCGCGGCGCGCCGCTTCCTGTTCGGCGGCGCGGCGGCTGCCGGCCTCACCTTCGGTGCGGACCTGCAGCGGCTCGATGCCGCAGCTCACGCGGAAGGTCTGTTTGTGGGGTTCGCCCCGCACCGATTCCACGGCGTAGATCGGCAGCGGCAGGTCACGGGCCTGCAACACCTCCTGCAGGCGGGTCTTGGCGTCCTTCAGGTCCTCGGTGGAGAGCGGCGCCGCCAGGCGCGACTCCAGGAGCTTGAGGGTCACCGCGCGAGCCGCCTCGAAGCCGGCGTCCAGGAACACGGCGCCCACCAGCCCTTCCAGCGCGTCGGCCAGGATGGAGGCACGGCGGAAACCGCCGCTCTTGAGCTCGCCAGGGCCCAGGGTGAGGTAAGAACCGAGATCGAGTTCCCGCGCCACCTCGGCCAGGGTCTCCTGGTTCACCAGGCTGGCGCGCAGCCGGCTGAGGTCACCCTCCTCCAGGCTGGGATGGCGCAGGTAAAGGGCTTCCGCCACGCAGGCGTTGATGAGCGCATCGCCCAGGAACTCCAGCCGCTCGTTGTTGCGGCCACCGGCGCTGCGATGGGTGAGCGCCAGTTCCAGCAGCCCGGGGTCGGCGAAGTTCCGCCCCAGGGACCTGAGGAGGCTGGCGCGTCCTCCGGTCAATGGCCCGCCGTGTAGGTCTTCTCGAAGTGGACCACGAGATCCACGTTGGCGATGAAGTTGGTGCGGGCGTCGTAGTCCAGGTCCATGATCAGGGTCTTGCCGTCGGTGCCGGGCTTGATGCCGATGTCATCCACCTTCACCGCATTGACGCTGTTCACGTCGAAGATGTTGTCGATCGACATCTTGAGCTGGGCCGGCGACTCACCGGCGGCGCCCTTGGCCACCGAGGTCAGCGCGTTGTCGATGGTGTAGTAGTCCATGTAGATCGGTATCAGCTTGAAGGCGAAGATGCCGATGAAGCCGATCATCGCGATCAGCACGATCCAGGTGATGGCGGTCAGGCCTGTCTGCTTGCGCTTGCTCATTCGTCGCTCCCCACATGCGGCTCACGCCGCTCCGAAGTTCAGTGGATGATCGTGCCGGCCCTGTGCCACATCGACCGGTCTTTGTAGAAATCGATGTTCAGCCAGATGAAGAAGGCCCGGCCCACCAGGTCCTGCTCCGGGACGAAGCCCCAGTAGCGGCTGTCCCAGCTGTTGTCACGGTTGTCGCCCATCATGAAGTACGCACCCTGCGGCACCGTCCATTCACCCTCGCGGCTCCAGCGGTCCGGCACACCCAGGATGTGATGCTCGTCGGCGCCGAACTTCTCGCTGTTCAACTGCGCGCCCATCGCATCGGGACCGGTGTAATCGCCCAGCACCTGCCGCGGCATCATGACCCCATTGATATACAACGTTTTATCCCGGTACACAATATGGTCACCCGGCAGGCCCACGACACGTTTGATGAAGTCGGTCCCGGCGGAGCGCTGCAGCTCCTCGGTGGCGCAATCGGTCTGCGCCATGCAGAAGCCCGCCGCGGTCTCGGAGGGAAAATGGAACACCACCACGTCGCCGCGCCTGGGCGCCCCGATCGGCACCAGCTTGGTGTGGATGACCGGCAGGCGGATGCCGTAGGTGAACTTGTTCACCAGGATGAAGTCGCCTTCCAGCAGCGTCGGCACCATGGATGAGGATGGGATGTGGAAGGGCTCCGCCAGGAACGAGCGCAGCACCAGCACCAGCAGGATCACCGGGAAGAACGACTTGGAGTAATCCACCACGATGGGGTCGCGGGGCGCCTGGCCCGCCTGCTCCGCCGCGGCGCGGCGTTTCTTGGCGAAGAACAGCAGGTCCACCAGCCACACGATGCCGGTGACGGCGGTGGCCAGTGTCAGGATGGCTTCGAAGTCGAAATGCATCTGTGGATCCCTTGGTTATTTCTTTCCGACGTGGAGCACGGCGAGGAAGGCCTCCTGCGGTATCTCCACGGTGCCGATCTGCTTCATGCGCTTCTTGCCCTCTTTCTGCTTCTCCAGCAGCTTGCGCTTGCGCGTGATGTCGCCGCCATAGCACTTGGCGGTCACGTTCTTGCGCAGGGCCTTCACGGAAGTACGGGCGATGATGTGCGAGCCGATGGCCGCCTGCACCGCCACCTCGAACATCTGCCTGGGGATGAGCTCCTGCATCTTCTCGCACAGGTCGCGGCCGCGCACGTAGGCGCTGTCCTTGTGCACGATGAGCGAGAGCGCATCCACCTTGTCGCCGTTGATGAGCAGGTCAAGCTTCACCAGCGGTGCCGCCTGGAAACGCTCGAACGTGTAGTCGAAGGAAGCATAGCCGCGGCTTGAGGACTTGAGCCGGTCGAAGAAATCCATCACCACTTCGTTGAGCGGCATCTCGTAGGCCATCGCCACCTGGCTGCCGTGGTACAGCATCTTCTTCTGCACCCCGCGCTTCTCCTGGCACAGCGTCATCACGTTGCCCACGTACTCCTGGGGCACCAGGATGTTGGCGGTGATGATGGGCTCGCGGATCTCGTCGATGCGGTCCACCTGCGGCAACTTGGCCGGGTTGTCCACGTAGGAGATCTCGCCTGCGGTGGTGGCCACCTCGTAGATCACCGTGGGCGCGGTGGTGATCAGTTCCAGGTTGTACTCGCGCTCCAGGCGCTCCTGCACGATCTCCATGTGCAGCATGCCGAGGAAGCCGCAGCGGAAGCCGAAGCCGAGCGCGGTCGAGGTCTCGGGTTCGAAGTGCAGCGCCGAGTCGTTCAGGCGCAGCTTGCGCAGCGCCTCGCGGAAGTTCTCGTAGTCATCCGAGCTGATGGGGAACATGCCGGCGAACACGCGCGGCTGCACCTGCTTGAAACCGGGCAGCGGCGAGTTGGAGGGCTTGTCGGCGGAGGTGAAGGTATCGCCCACCGGCGCGCCATCGATCTCCTTGATGCCGGAGATCACGTAGCCCACATCACCGGTGTTCAGCACCTCGGTGTCGCGCATCTTGGGAGTGAAGATGCCCACCCGCGCCACTTCATGGGCGCGGCCAGTGGACATGACCTGGAGCTTCTGGCGCGGCCGGATGCTGCCGTTCACCACCCGCACCAGCGACACCACGCCCACGAAGTTGTCGAACCAGGAATCGACGATGAGCGCCTGCAGCGGCGCCTTGGCGTCGCCCTTGGGCGGCGGGATGCGCTTGACCAGCTCTTCCAGGAGGTCGGGCACGCCGAGGCCGGTCTTGGCGCTGACCCGCACCGCATCGGTGGCGCCGATGCCGATGATCTCCTCGATCTCCTCTGCCACCTTGTCCGGCTCGGCGTTGGGCAGGTCGATCTTGTTCAGCACCGGCATCACTTCCAGGCCCTGGTTGAGCGCCGTATAGCAGTTGGCGACGCTCTGGGCCTCCACGCCCTGGGAAGCGTCCACCACCAGCAGCGCGCCCTCGCAGGCGGCCAGCGAGCGGGACACCTCATAGGAGAAGTCCACGTGGCCCGGGGTATCGATGAAGTTCAGCTGATAGGTCTGGCCGTCCTTCGACTTGAAGTGCAGCGAGACGCTCTGGGCCTTGATGGTGATGCCGCGCTCACGCTCGATGGGATTGGAGTCGAGCACCTGCTCCTCCATCTCGCGCGCCTCCAGGCCGCCGCAGAGCTGGATGAAGCGGTCGGCGAGCGTGGATTTGCCGTGGTCGATGTGGGCGATGATCGAGAAATTGCGGATGCGCTGCATGTCCACGGGCGGGCCGGTCTTTTCGCTTGAATTCAGGTGAGCTTTTCGACGCCGGAGGTGGTCGCCTGGAAGCCGGGCAGGGATTTGTGGGCCCCGTCTAGGTCCGGAAAGCCGAAAAGGCCTTCCGGGACAGCGCATTATAGCGGGTTAGGGGTGTCAGTCCTATGTCGGAGGCCCTAGGCCAGGCCGGCCTTGGCATGGAAATACGCGTCCAGGGCTCCCTCGTCCAGCCTGGCCTCGCAGATCACCTTGTCCCCTGCCGCCAATACCGGCACCCGCAGGCCATAGCGTTCCTTCAAGGCAGGGTCGGCATCCACGTCCACCAGGGCGATCTCGATCTCATCGCCATAGAGCGTGTAGATGCTCGCGAGCATCTGTTCGCAGAGGTGGCAGTGGGAGCGGTGATAGAGCGTGAGGCCAGTCACCGGCGGGAAGGCGCCCCCAGGGGCAGGAACAGGTTGCTGTTGGGACGGTGCACCAGCACCGGCACCGGCCGGTCATGGGGCAGCTTCTGGGTGAGCTTGAGGAACTGGTCGGTGCTGGTGAGACCCACGCCGTCCAGGGTCAACACCACGTCGCCCGGCTGGAAGCCGGCTTTGAGGCCCATGCCGGCCGTGACGCCGGTGACCAGGAGGCCGCTGTCCAAGCCCAGTGTCTGGCGTTCGGCGATCGTGAGCGGCCGCACCGTGAGTCCCAGACCTTGGGCATCACTGCCACCCTGGTCGGCACTGTCATGCGCCACGCCCAGGGTATCCAGCACGGCTGAGCGGGCCGTGATGCGGGTACGGATGGAACCGTGGGTATCGGTGGACGGCTGGCTGGGAACTGCGGGATTGCCGTCCGCCGGCATGCCATCCCCATGGTGAGCATGGACGGAAGAATCGCCCGGCTCATCCCCGTAACTGCGCTGGGTGGCGGCATCGCCGCTCTTCAGGCCGGGGTGGGTGGGTGTATCTGTCGTGGAGAGCGGTGCATGCGCGGCGTTGGGGGCGCACAGGCCTGCCACCGGCATACCGAGGATGCCGGCTAGGCACACAGCCAGAAACGGTCTGGAGGCTCCCATAAGAGCCAAGATTGTGGGGAATCCCTACCCCGGCCGCAAGGGCGGCCCGGGAGGCTACTCCTGGCGCGGGGGCCGGGGTGTCTTGGGTTCCTGTGGCAGGTCGGACGCCGCAACCGGGAGATGACGGGTCTGCAAGCCATGCTTGCCCAGGGGCTGGCTGGGGCCCTCCTCGTCTACCAGGGCGCCATCCAGTGAAGCATGTATCGGCAGCTGTTCACCGTTCCAGTTGGCTTCATTGGCACCGTTCACCGGCGAGACTTCGCCCTGGGCCACGCTGGTGGGCACGATCTCCGTGGTGGGCGCCAAACCGGGCTGATGCACGGCGCCGTGGCGGATGCCGATGAGAGCCACCACCGCCACCGACGCGGCCACGGCGACGCCGGCGGCGCCCCGCAGCAGCTTGTCCATGAACTTCTCGGGCTGAGGCAGCGGCTGCGGCTCGTTGGCCAGCACCGCCATGACCCGGTCCGCGAGGCCGCGGGTGTCCACCGCCGGCAGTTCCTTGCGCATGGCGGAACCGATGAGGTGGTAGCGCTCCCAGTGCAGGCGCAGCGACTTCTCCACGGTGAAGCGCCGCAGCAGGAGCTCATGCTCCCCTTCCGGCAACTCGTGGTCGCACAGGGCCGATATCTGTTCGCGCAACTTCTGGGTCATCTCTATGTCTCTCTGGTTTCAGTCCAACAGGGGCTTCAGCTTCTCGTCGATCGCTTCACGCGCCCTGAATATCCTCGACCGTACCGTGCCCACGGGGCAGCCCATGGTCTCGGCGATCTGTTCGTAACTCATGCCCTCCAGTTCCCGGAGCACGATGGCCGTGCGCAGGTCCTCGGGCAGGGCGGCGATGGCCGCCTCCACCGTGCGCTGGATCTCGTCCGTGAGCAGCAGCCGCTCGGGGGTGTCTATGTCCCGCAACCGGGACTGGGCGTCGTACTGTTCCGGATCCTGCAGGTCCATGCCGTGGTCCAGGGGCCGGCGTCCTTCGGCCACCAGATGGTTCTTGGCCGTGTTGATGGCGATGCGGTACAACCAGGTGTAGAACGCGCTGTCACCGCGGAAGCCGTGGATCGCCCGGTAAGCCTTGATGAAGGCTTCCTGGGTCACGTCCAGGGCCTCGGCGCCATCGTGCACGTAACGTGTGACCAGCTTCACGATCTTGTGCTGGTACTTGCGCACCAACACGTCGAAGGCGGCCTTGTCGCCACGCTGCACGCGCCGGACCAGCACCTGGTCGGCATCGGCCTTGCCAGGCTCTAGATCTTCTATGGGCCTGGGCATGTTCATGGTCTGTAGTGATGGACCATAGGTTCGTGGAAAAGTTCGCCAGGACAGGGGGATGCGAGTATATTTCGCGTCCGTAAAGGCCTATATCCGGCCTCTTCGAGCCAGTCTAACACCCCCACAGGGCGGCCTCCGGGAACCTGTCATGGCGCAGACCCACTCCTACGACGTGCTCATCATCGGCAGCGGGGCCGCGGGCCTGAGCCTCGCCCTGCGCCTGCCCGCCTCCCTCAGCGTCGGCCTGGTCTCCAAGGGCCCCCTAACCGAGGGCAGCACCCTCTACGCCCAGGGCGGCATCTCGGCGGTGCTGGACAAGGCCGACTCCATCGAATCCCACATCGAGGACACCCTCAACGCCGGCGCCGGTCTCTCGACCCCCGCCACGGTCCGCTACGTGGTGGAACAGGGACCCGAGTGCATCCGCTGGCTCATCGAACAGGGCGTGAAGTTCACCCGCGATGAGGAAGGTCTGGAGCCCGGCGCCTATCACCTGACCCGCGAGGGCGGCCACAGCCATCGCCGCGTGGTGCACGCCGCCGACGCCACCGGCCGCGCCATCGAGACCACGCTCGAGCGGCTCGCCCGCTCACGCAAGAACATCACCGTGCTGGAGGAGCACGTGGCGGTGGACCTCATCACCGCGGCCAAGCTCGGCCTGCCGGAGCCGCGCTGCTACGGTGCGTATCTCCTGGACCGCAAGAAGCAGAAGGTGAAGACCGTGGCCGCGCGCCACGTGGTGCTGGCCAGCGGCGGCGCCAACAAGGTCTACCTCTACACCAGCAATCCGGACGGCTCGACGGGCGACGGCATCGCCATGGCCTGGCGTGCCGGCTGCCGCATGGGGAACATGGAGTTCATGCAGTTCCATCCGACCTGCCTGTACCATCCCCACGCCAAGTCCTTCCTGATCTCGGAGGCGGTGCGCGGCGAAGGCGGCAAGCTGCTGCTGCCCGACGGCTCGAGCTTCATGCAGAAGTTCGACAAGCGCGGCGAGCTCGCACCCCGCGACATCGTGGCCCGGGCCATCGACCACGAGATGAAGCGCTTAGGGTCAGATCACGTGCTCTTGGACATCAGTCACCGGCCGGCGGAGTTCATCCGCGAACACTTCCCCACCATCTATGCCCGCTGCCTCGAGTACGGCTACGACATGACCAAGGGCCCGATCCCGGTGGTGCCGGCGGCGCACTACACCTGCGGCGGCGTGCTCACGGACCTGCAGGGCCGCACCGACTTGCCCGGCCTCTATGCGATCGGCGAGTGCGCCTTCACGGGCCTGCACGGCGCCAACCGCATGGCCAGCAACTCCTTGCTGGAGTGCATCGTGTTCGGCTTCGCGGCGGCCCAGGACATCGCCGCGCAGTCCAGCGCCGCCAAGATGCCGAAGAAGCTCCCGGACTGGGACGAGAGCCGGGTGACGGATTCGGACGAGGAAGTGGTGGTGTCCCACAACTGGAGCGAGCTACGCCACTTCATGTGGGACTACGTGGGCATCGTGCGCACCGACAAACGCCTGAAGCGCGCCCTCTCCCGCGTGCACCTCCTGCAGCACGAGATCGACGAGTACTACGGGAACTTCCGCATCAACGATGATTTGATCGAGCTGCGCAACCTGAGCTTGGTGGCCAGCCTCATCATCCAGTCCGCGCAGCGCCGCCGCGAGAGCCGCGGCCTGCACTACACCCTGGACTATCCGGAAGCGGACCCGAACCGCATGCCGCAGAACACGGTGTTGGTCCCGCCGAACTTCGCCGGCGGCACACTGCAGGTCAATTGGCAGTAAGTCAGGCCTTGGGCGTGCCGTAGCGCAGCAGGACCTTCAGACGACGAAACGCATCGACCCGAACGCTGTCTTGCGCCAGCATCACGGTGCGCTTCTTCCCCGCCTCGTCCTTGAAGTAGGCCACCACCAGCCAGGTGCCGATATAGGCCTCCGGCTGGGGCTGCAGGTGGTGCTCCGCCCCGTGCCGATCCGTGATCGTCCAACCCTCTTCCTTGGACCAGTTCACCCGCTTGGGGGTGCGCTGCATGAAGGTGTACATGTTCCAGAAGAACGCGGAGACGATGGCCAGCAGCAGGGCTACGCGATAGTCGAAGGGGATCGGTAGCGGCGCGCAGACCAGGGCCGCCAGCATGTGCATCAGGCAGAGCAGCACCGCCACCAGGCGTGACGGCCTGACCAGGGCTTCAAGGGGCTCGCCGTAGGGTGTCGACGACACGGCGCAACTCCTCGGTGGCGGGACGCTCGCGTCCGGTGACGAAGGCGAAGAGCTCGGGATCCTGCATGTCCAGCAGTTCCCGGAAGGCTCCCTGCTCGGCTCCGCTTGCGGCAGAGTAACGGGAGTCCAGGTAAGCCACTAGCAGCAAATCCAGTTCTTTCATGCCTCTACGGCATTTCCAACGCAGGCGCGCTACATCAGACATGTCTGCTAACCATCCCTGGTGGGCCGACCAGCCCAGCCATCCCTGGCTGGTCGCTCGGCCGGGCAAACCCGGCCTCGCCCAGCTCATTCATGCCGCGCCTGCATTTCCACTTCAGGCGCGCGACCTCAGACATGTCTAATGCTGGCGTTCGGCGAGCAGCTTCTTGATCTCTGCGATCGCTTTCGCCGGGTTCAGGCCCTTCGGGCAGGTGCGGGCGCAGTTCATGATGGTGTGGCAGCGGTAGAGCTTGAAGGGGTCCTCCAGCTCGTCCAGGCGCTCCCCCGTATCCTCGTCGCGGCTATCCGCGATCCAACGATAGGCCTGCAGCAGGATGGCGGGGCCGAGATAGCGCTCGCCGTTCCACCAGTAGCTCGGGCAGCTGGTGGAGCAGCAGGCGCAGAGGATGCATTCGTACAGGCCGTCCAGCTTGGCCCGGTCATCCTTGGATTGCAGGCGCTCCCGGTCCGGCGGCGCGGACTGGGTGCGGATCCAGGGCTTGATGGAGGCGTACTGGGCGTAGAACGTGGTCAGGTCCGGCACCAGGTCTTTCACCACACGCATGTGCGGCAAGGGGTAGACCTTGGCATCGCCCTTGATCTCGTCGCAGGCCTTGGTGCAGGCGAGCGTGTTGGTGCCGTCGATGTTCATGGCGCAGGAACCGCAGATGCCTTCGCGGCAGGAGCGGCGCAGCGTCAGGGTCGGGTCGATCTCGTTCTTGATC
>DASXYJ010000056.1:0-4764 GCA_036502565.1 Gammaproteobacteria bacterium | reverse complement strand
CGGTGAAGGACACCAGCGCCACGCGCTCGTCCTTCACGAAACGTTCCGCCAGGCGGTTGTCGCCGTCGATGAACATGCTGAAGATGGCCGGCAGGCCGTGCTTCTCCAGCACCTTGTTGCAGATGTTCTGCACCGCCACGGCGCAGAGCGGGGTGCGGGGTGAGGGCTTCCACACCGTGGTGTCGCCGCAGATGGCGGCGATGAAGGCGTTCCAGGACCACACCGCCACCGGGAAGTTGAAGGCGGAGATCACACCGACGACGCCGATGGGATGCCATTGCTCGGACATGCGGTGCCGCACCCGCTCGGAGTGCATGGTGCGGCCGTAGAGCATGCGCGACTGGCCCACCGCGAAGTCGGCGATGTCGATCATCTCCTGCACTTCGCCGTCGCCCTCGGGCTTGATCTTGCCCATCTCCAGTGACACCAGGCTGCCCAGGTCGTCCTTGTACTTGCGCAGTTCCTCACCCACCAGGCGCACGGCTTCGCCGCGCTTCGGCGCCGGCACTTCGCGCCAGAGCTTGTAGGCGGCTTCCGAGTCCTTGATCACCTGCTCGTAGTCCGCCTCGGTGGCGCAGTGCACCTTGGCGATCACCTGGCCGGTGGCCGGGTTGATGGACTCGATGATCTTGCCGCCGGCGCTCTTGCGCCAACCGCCGGTGGCGGTCCAGGTCCCGGCGTTGTCTTGGGTCAGCCCCAGGTTGGAGAGGATCTTGTTGATGTCGGCCATGGGGATTCCTTAAGCCACGAACTGCTTGGCGGCCTCGCCGGTGCGCACCTTGCGCGCCGAGAGTTCCGCGGTCTCGGCCTGGGCGTAAGCCTTGCCGAAGCGGTTGTTGAGCACGTCGGTGAGGCTGAAGCGCTCCTGCATGACGAGGCCCTGGTACTTGCTCGGGTCCTTCATCACCAGGTCCACCACCGCGGCGATGCCGGCGCTGGTGGTCACCTGGATCGCGGACCACAGGTGGCCGGCGATCTCCTGCGGATACACCGCGTTGGAATAGCTCTCTTCCATGAACTTGCCGTGCTGCACGCCGCTCACGGACACGTAGACCAGCACCACGTCCTGCACAGTGCGCGGCACCGCGCGCTCCAGGATGCGCTTCAGGGTGTCGCGGTCCTGGTTCATGCCGAGGTCGTTCATGAGCAGGCGCATCACGTCACAGTGGCCGGGGTAGCGCATGGTCTTGTAGGTCATGTTGCGCACTTTGCCGGCGTAGGTCTCGGCCAGGGAGCCTAAGCCACCCGAGGTGTTGAAGGCCTCATAGAGCTTGCCTTCCAGCTGGATGGTCTCGAGGCCTTCCAGCGGCATCAGCGCCGCTTCCTTGCCGTTGACGATGCCGTAGCAGGTGTTGCCGTACTCGTTGATGACGCCGTCGGAGGACCAGGTCAGGGAGTACTTGGTCATGTTGCCCGGGTTCTGGGGCAGCGCGCCGACGCGCAGCTTCACGTCGTGGATCTCGTCGAAGTGGCGCATCAGCTCATTGGCCGCGATGCTGATGAAGCCGGGGGCCAGGCCGCACTGCGGAGCGAAGGTGGTCTTGGCGCCCTGGGCGGTCTTGGTCACGGCGCGGGTCACTTCCACATCTTCCGTGAGGTCGAAGTAGTGCATGTCGAGCTTGCGCGCGACTTCCGCCACCGGCGGGTTGCAGAAATAGGGCAGGCTCGAGATCACCGCGTCAGCGGGATGGGCCTTGAGGTGGGTCTCCAGGGCAGCCTTGTTGGACGCGTCCACCTGGAAAGCCTTGATGGTGATGCCGGCCTGCTTGTGGCTGGTGGCCACGGACTCGGCGGCCTTGCCATTGGCATCAGCGAGGCTGATCTCATAGTCGCCGGAGGAGGCCAGGAGGCCGGAGAGCAGGGAACCGATCTTGCCGGCGCCGAGGACGAGCACGCGATGCATGGACGAGACTCCTAAGAATGTCTTTATTGAAGGTCCGGACCGCCCTGGCGGTGCCGGCCGCGCGCTGCGGGCGCGGTCTCAAACGAGGGAGCAGCCAAAAAGCACGTAATTTTGCCACAAACCGCGCGCCAGTCGTACCCCGCGCTTCCGCCTGCCAGGGCCGGCGTGTAGCATGGCGGGCCCTATGGACCGCGAATTCCTCCATCCCTGGAAGCCTGACAGCTGGCGCAACCGCGTCGCTGGACAGCAGCCGCTGTATCCGGATGCCGCCGCTGCCGAGGCCGTGGTGGCCCAGATACGTCGTCTGCCACCGCTGGTCACCTGGGGCGAGGTGGACAAGCTGCGCGGCCAGATCGCCGAAGCCCAGCGCGGCGAGCGCTTCCTGCTGCAGGGTGGCGATTGCGCCGAGAGCTTCGACGACTGCACCGGCGAGCCCATCGCCAACAAGCTGAAGATCCTGCTGCAGATGAGCCTGGTGCTGGTGCACGGCCTCAAGAAGCGGGTGATCCGCGTGGGCCGCCTGGCGGGGCAGTACGCCAAGCCGCGTTCCACCGATATGGAGACCCGCGAAGGCCTCTCGTTGCCGAGCTACCGCGGCGACCTCATCAACCGCAACGGTTTCACCCTGGGGGAACGCACCCCGGACCCGCAGCTTATGCTGCGCGGCTATGAGCATGCGGCACTGACGCTCAACTACGTGCGCGCCATGGTGGACGGAGGCTTCGCCGACCTGCATCACCCGGAATACTGGGACCTGGATTTCGTGCGTCACTCGCCCCTGGAGGCGGAGTATCGGCGCATCGTGCAGTCCATCGTGGACTCCCTCACGTTCATGGAGACCATCTCCGGCCAGACCCTGGCGGAGAGCGGCCGCATCGACCTCTTCACCAGCCACGAAGGCCTGCACCTGCCTTACGAGCAGGCCCAGACCCAGTTCGTGGCGGAGACCGGCCGCTGGTACAACCTGGCGACCCATTACCCCTGGATCGGCATGCGTACCGCCGAGCTCGGCGGCGCCCACGTAGAGTACTTCCGCGGCATCGCCAACCCGGTGGCCGTGAAGGTCGGCCCCAACATGACCGGCGACGGCCTGCTGTCTTTGATGGAAGCCTTGAACCCGGATGATGAACCGGGCCGCCTCACCTTCATCCACCGCTTCGGCGCCAAGCACATCGCCGAGAAGCTGCCGCCGCTGGTGCAGGCGGTGCAGAAGAGCGGGCGCAAGGTCTTGTGGGTCTGCGACCCCATGCACGGCAACACCGAGAGCACCAGCAACGGCCTCAAGACCCGGCGTTTCGAGAACATCCTGTCCGAACTCGAGACGGCCTTCGCTCTGCACGAGAAGCTGGACAGCCATCTCGGTGGCGTGCACTTCGAGCTCACGGGCGACGACGTGACGGAATGCACCGGCGGCGCCCGCGGCCTCACGGACAAGGACCTGGAGCGGGCCTACAAGTCCCAGGTGGACCCGCGACTCAACTACGAACAAGCGCTGGAGATGGCCATGCGCATCGTGGCGCGTAACAAGAAGTAGTCAGTCGATCTGCCGGTATTCTCCCGGCTTCAGTCCTTCCAGCGTCCAGTCTCCCACCGCCCAGCGTATGAGCCGCAGCGTCGGGTGCCCGATAGCAGCCGTCATGCGCCGCACCTGGCGGTTGCGGCCTTCCCTGATCGCGAGCTCGATCCATGAATCCGCCACCCGTTTGCGGAAACGGATGGGCGGCGTGCGCTCCCATAGCCAGGCAGGTTCCGGTGCAGCGCGCGCCTGGGCGGGCAGGGTGAGGCCGTCGTTCAACTTCACACCCTTCGCCAGCTTCTGCAGAGCTTCTGCATCGGGCACGCCTTCCACCTGGGCGAGATAGGTCTTGGGCAGTTTGTGATGGGGATGGCTGATGCGATTCTGCAGCCGGCCGTCGTCCGTGAGCACCAAGAGGCCCTCACTGTCCGTGTCCAGGCGGCCCGCGGGGTACACGCCCTTCACATCTATATATGTTGCGAGGGTGGCGCGGTCTTCGCCCGTGAACTGGCAGATCACACCGTAGGGTTTGTTGAAGAGCAGGATCATGGGACCCGCGCCGCGGGGTTCTCCAGGGACTCGATGAAACGCTTGGCTTGGGGCGTCATGAACTTGCCGCGTCGCTGCACCACGCCATAGGTCCGTTCCGGGAAGTACTGCTTCATGGGGATGGCCCGCAGGCGATAGCTCTGACGCAGGCAGATGCTGGTGACGATGGATATCCCCAAGCCTTCTTCCACATAACGCTTGATCACCTCCCAGCCGCCCACTTCCAGGCGCACCTTGTACTCAAGGCCATGCTGCCGGAACACGTCGCTAACCCGGCGCAGCGTTGAGAGAAATTGAGGCGGGAGTATGAGGCCATAGGGCGCGATGTCCTCCAGGGTCACCTTGGGCAGCTTCACCAGGGGGTGGTCCATGGCGGTGATCAGCATGGGCTCGTAGTTGAAGAGGGGGGTGTAGAGCATGTCATCCGGCACCTCCAGCAGGGAGCCCACGGCGAAGTCCGCCTCATCGGCCCGCAGTAGGGCCAGGCCGTTGCGGCCGGTCACGTTATGCAGCCTCAGGTGAATCCCTGGATAACTTAGGGCGAACTCCCGAACGTATGGGGGCAGGAGATGCAGTAGTGTTGACTCGCCACAGGCAATGTTTATCTCGCCGCTGTCCAGTCTGCCGAACTTGTCTGCGAGCGCCTGCGGCAACGTGTCCATCCCCTGCACCAGGGGCAGAGCCAGTTCATAGAGCGTGGTGCCGGCGGGCGTAGGCGATATCTTCGGCCCGCGCCGTTCCAGCAAGAGTTCGCCCAGCTCCTGTTCCAGCGCCTGGATCTGCAAGGAGACCGTGG
>DASXYJ010000055.1:0-31720 GCA_036502565.1 Gammaproteobacteria bacterium | reverse complement strand
AAATATTCGCCCAGGCCGCAGCCGTGGTAACGCACCAGGTGCGCCGGGAGCTGGTTCACCACCTCCGGCGGGATGCTGACGGTGCAGGAGTCGCCGTAACCGGTGTTCACGCCGTAGACGTCGCGGCCGGAGGCGATGGCGTCGGTGAGCACCTGGGCGCCGCGCTCGATGCGTCCTATATAAGCCTTGTCGGTGGAGAGGCTCAAGGGCGCGCCGCGGCTCACCGCGCACACGTCCTCGATGCTCAGGCGACGCCCGTCCACCACCACGGTATGTTGTTTCTTGTCAGACATCGGCCGAGGTCCCCTGTACCGGCGCGGACGGCTCTGCCGGCGGCGCGTCGCTCCAGAAATCGTAGAAGTTGTACCACTGTAACGGAAAACGGACGGCGTAATCCGCCAGCCGCGCCGCGTAGCGGGCGGCCCAGGCCGCGGTCGCCGCATCGCGGCCCTTGCGGGGGAGGTGGATGTGCTCAGCGAAGGGCTCGGCGAACATGTTGTAGATGCCCGCCTCGCGCAGGCAGAAGAACAGCAGCACCGGGCATTCCAGCACGTGGGCCAGCACATAGGGCCCCACGGCGAAGGGCGCGGGCGATCCCAGGAACGGCGCCAGCACCGTGGCCCCCTGGGCGCGCGCGGTCGGCCTGCCGGGCGTCACCGGCACCCGGTCGCCCACGATCACCACCACCTCGCCGGCGTCCACCTTGGCGCGCAGCATCATGGCGGTCTCAGGGCCGATCTCCTCCACGTAGATGAGCTTGAGGGAATAGTTCTCGCTGGTCTCCTCAAGGATGGCGTTGAGCTTCCGCGAGTTCTGGGTGTAGACCAGCGCATTGATGGTGACGCCGGGGATGAGCGTGGCGATGGCACGGGCCAGTTCCAGGTTGCCCAGGTGCCCGCTCAGCAACAGCAGGCCACGGCCGCGCTCCAGCCAGTCCAGCATCTGCCGGCGCGATTCCTCCGAGAGCCGCACCGGCACGCGGGCCGGTGCGTACCAGGCCGCGACCTTGTCGAGGATGGAGATGGAGAAGGAGAAGAAGTGACGGAAGCTCTGGCCGAGCGTGGCCGGCTGTCCCGCCGCTGCCAGGAACTGGCGCGAAGCGCGCCGCGCGCGCGGGTGGGTGATGAAGAAATACAGCGTCACCGGATATAGCACCGCGTGGCCCACCCAGCGCGGGAAGGTGCGGTCCAGGGCGCCGATGAAGCGCAGTCCGGTGAGCGTGCCGCGCTCGCCGATGTGCGCCCAGTGCTGCTGGCGGTGGCGGCGCAGGTTGCGGGCGATGAGCATGGGGATGCGCGGCAGCATCTCGAGTTCCAGGCGCAGGTGCAGCGAGAGCATGCGCAGGTTATCGCGCAGCATGCGGTAGTGGGAGACCCCGTCTTCCGGGTAATGCACCTTGGTGGGCAGGAACAGGCTATCGGTGCCGGCCCAGTACAGCCGCACCATGGCGTCGGTGTCGAAATCCATGCGCGGGCCGATCTTGTCCCGCAGCCGTAAGGTGGGTGCAATGGGATACACCCGGAAGCCGCACATGCTGTCCCGGAGCGTGAAGGAGAGCGTCACCAGCCACACCAGCACATGGGTGAGGTAGCGACCGTAGAAACGCACCTTCGGCACCGAATCGTCGTACTTCGGCGTGCCGGAGATCAGGTGATGGGGATGCTCTTCCGCCAGCTTCAGCATGGTGTGCACGTCGCCCAAGTCATGCTGTCCGTCGGCGTCCACCTGCAGGGCATGGGTATAGCCTTGCGCCGCGGCATGGGCGAGCCCCGCCAGCATCGCGGTGCCCTTGCCGCCGTTCCGGGCCTGGGTCAGCACCTCCACGCCGGGCGCGACCAGCGACGTCAGGGCGGCTTTGGTGATCGCATCGCTGCCGTCGTCCACCAGGATCACCGGCAACCGTTCCGCGCGCAGTGCCGCCACGATTCGCGGCAAGGCCGTGTGGTGGTTGTACACCGGTACCACCGCGCAGGGGCGGAAGCTCATGGCGTCTCTCCGAACTGCAGCACGCCGCTCGAGTAGCTGGACTCCGCGTCCTGATACTCGTAGCGGACCCTGCGCGCGCCGGCGTCCGGCTTGAGCGTGAGCATGATGCGCATGCCGGGCAGGATGGGCCGCTTGAACTTCACCTGCTCCATGCCGCTCACGCCCGGCCCCAGGCCGTGCAGTTCCCGGGTGAAGTGCGCGGCCCAGCCGATCTGCACCACGCCGGGCAGGATGGCGAACTGCGGGAAGTGGCCGGCGAACCAGGCGTTGTCCGGCTGCACCTCGAGATCGAGTTCGGTGCGGCCATCGGCATCGCGGCGCGCCAGCAGCTTGGGTAGGCCCTTCATGGCTGCGCCTCGAACAGCGCCAGGAGCCGCGCCTGTTCGGTCTTGCCCATGGCGTTGTCCGGCAGTGCTGCCGGGAAGCGCCACTTGCGCGGTACCAGGAGCGCCTCGTAGCGCTGCTTGAGGGCGGTCTTGAGTTGTTCCTGCAAGGCCAGCTTGCCGTCCTTCTCCAATACGGCGCGGCCCTCGGGCTTCAGCACCACCACCGCGCCCAACTGTTGGCGCTGGCCGGGTATCAGCAGCAAGCGTGCTTCCGCCACCCACGGATGTTCGAGCAGTTGCGCGCGCATCTCGCTCAGGGAGACGCGCTTGTCCTCGAACTTGAGCACGTCGTCGGCGCGGCCCTGCAGCGCGAAGCGCCCGTCGGCACCGAAGCGTGCCAGGTCGCCGCTGGGCATCCAGTCCTGCTCGAAGGTGCAGCCGGAGCGGGCCCAGAGCCGTGAGCCGGACTCATCCTCGCGGACCTCCGCATCCACCCCGGCGATGGGCCGCCACCAGGCTCGTTCTGTGTTGCCATCCCAGGCCCGCCAGGCGATGCCGCCGGTCTCGGTGCTGCCGTAGACCTCGATGGCGGATCTGCCCCATTTTTCCCGTAGATCCCGCGCCGCTTCGTCGCCGAGGGGCGCGCCGGAACTGAATACCGCGGCGGCCTGCCGGGCCGGCGGCAACTCTTCATAGGCGTGCAGGCGGCTCAGGAAGGCCGGGCTGCTCACGATCACGCACGACCGCTCGCCGGCGGCGGCACGCAACTCCGCAGGCTGCAGGCACATGGGTACGTGGATGGGACGTCCGTAGCTCAGGGGCCACAGTACCCGGAACAGCAGTCCATAGAGATGATGATGGGGCACGGTGCCCGCCACCATCGCATCGCCCAGCTGCGCGCCCCACTGGCGTTCCAGCGCCTCCACTTCGAGACGCAGCTGCGCGTAGGCCTTGGGCACGCGCTTAGGCGTACCGGAGGAACCGGAGGTGAAGAACTCCACCACCGTGGCGTCATCCTGGGTGACCGCCGCGCGGGCGGCGTCGCCGGACTCGACGGCGGTGAGCGTCTCGAGACCCGCGAAGGCTTCCGGTCTGTCGGTGAGCACTGCGTCCACGCCGGTATCCTTGAGCGCGCCCAGCTGGGGCGCTTGCGGCAGCACGATGCTGCGGGAACCGCCGGCCAGCGCCAAGAGGCCGGCACCGAACCAGCCCGCGTCTTCGCAGACCAGGGCCCAGCGCCGGGCGGGATGCGCGTCGAGCCGTGCGCGCAGCGCAGCCACGCGCACGCGGAACGCGCCGCGGCTGACCGCACCGCGCGCGCCCAGCAACAGCGGTAGCGAGTCCTGCTCCGCCATCGTCATGTCCCGGCGTGCCGCTGTCAGCCGGGGCGCTGCGCGGTGATGAACTTCGCCAGGTTCTCCACCGACTGGAAATGCTGACGGGTATCCGCGGAGTTGGCATCCAGCTTCACGTGGTACTTCTTCTGGATGGCCACGCCGAGCTCGAGCGCGTCGATGGAATCCAGCCCCAGGCCAGCGCCGAACAACGGCGCCTTGGGGTCGATGTCCGCCGGGGTCACGTCCTCAAGATCGAGCGAGTCGATGATGAGCTGCTTCAGTTCGTCGATCAGTGCGTTCATGGTTTGTCAGCTGCTGCTTGAAGAAATCTTCCATGGCCTGGGTCACGCGCCGTGCCGCCACGCCATAGGGCATGTCGTCGCGATAGCCGAAGGCCTGCATGTCCTGCGGCGGGTAGAAACGGATGATGAGTTGCCAGGGCCGTTCCGGCACCTGCCACCAGGCGCGGCTCTTGGTGAGCGCGGGCGGCGTGCAGGCGATCATCACCGGCAGCACCTGGCAGCCGGAGCGCAGCGCCACCTGCGCCGCGCCGCGGCGGAACTTGGGCGGCGCGCCGGTGGTGGTGCGGGTGCCTTCCGGGAACAGCACCAGGGTGCGGCCGCGCTGCAGCGTGTCGACGCAGGCATCCAGCGCCAGCGCGGAGTCGCCGTTGCTGATGTAGCCCGCGGCGCGCACGAAGCGCCGGTAGTAGGGGTTCTTGAGCATGGCGTTCTTCACCACGCAGTCGGCGAAGGGCATCAGCATCAGGAGCGCCACCACGTCGAGGTACATCGGGTGCGTGGCGATGACCAGCTTGCCCTTGGCCTGTGCCAGGTACTCACGGCCCTCCACCGTCACGTAGCCGAGTCCCAGGAAGGCGATGCCGCCCAGCAGGGCGCGGAACGACCAGCTCACGAAGTCGCGGATGCGTCGCTCGCGGGCCACCGCGCCGCCGGGCCACCACATCAGCAGCGGCAAGATCGACAGGCTGCACACCAGGCTCAGCAAGGCGAACACCAGGAAGCAGCAGCCGGTGCCGAGCATGCGCCAGATACGGCCCAGGTTAGCCAGCATGGGCCCGCTCCAGGCGCCAGGGCTGGTCCACGCCGATCACCGAGTCCTCGGCGCCCAGCAGGAAACGCATCAGCGCCGCCTCCGGTGCCTCGCTGGGGTCCGCCTCGCTGCGGCCGAGGCGGCCGGTGAGCGGCGCGCCCTCGGGCTGCGTGAGCAACAAGGAGATGGCGAAAGGATGATGGCTGCTGTCGTGCACCGCGCCGGAGTAGGGCGCCGGCAACTTGTCGTCGGCATAGCAGACCAGCACGTGGCTGGCGCCGGCGGCGATCAGGTTGGCGCCTTCCAAGAGGCTCATCCCCAGGCTGTCCTGGCCGGCGGCCATGGCGGTGGCAGCGCCGCGATCGGTGCGGGCGATGGAGAAGAGTCCCACGGTGCTGTTGTGCACCGAGAGGCTGAAGCTGGTGGGCGAGAGGGTCTCGGCGCGGCTCAAGGCGTTCAGCAGTTCCACGGTGCGCTCCAGCGCGCCGTGGCGGGAGGAGAACACCGACTGCACCGACTCGAGCCCTTCGCTGCAGGGCCACGCGGTGGAGAGGGCCATGCGGCCGCAGCGATCCAGCCGCCGGCGCAGCAGGCTCGGCAGGTAGCTCACGTCCGGCAGCGCCGCGGGATCAGGGCAACGCCCCTCCGGCAGCCATTCCCGCCAGGCGCCGGGCTCGGTGACGCCCGGGGCCCAAGCCTGCCAGCGGGCAATCCCAAAAACCCCAGTATTATCAGATACTTGAGACATTTCTTATGCTGAGCCCCCGCGGGCCAAGGGCCCGTCCGGTGCCCATCATAGCGGCTTGGGAGCCGCCTGTTACATCCGGAAATGACAGGGGCTTCAGGCCGCCAGGGGGCTCGAGGTGAAGACCGGCCGGGGCCGGACCAGGGGGAGCACGGCGCCCAGGAGGGCCCCGCTATAGAGGTCCAAGGCCACGTGCTGCTTGGTGGCGAGGGTCGAGTAGGCGATGCCCAGGCACCACAGCCAGTTCAGGGCCAGCACCGCCGCCGACGCACCGAAATGCCTGCCCAAGCGCTGCAGCCAGATGCCGGTGAGCACCGCATAGGCCACGTGCAGGGAAGGGCAGGCGTTGCCGGCGGCATCCACGGATTTGAGGAAGGCCACCGAGGGGTGGGCGGACCAGTCGATGAGCGCGTCCGGCACCGCCGTGGGCCAGAACAGGAAGATGGCGAAACCCAGCAGCCCCAGCAGCGTCACCTGCAGCAGGTATTCGCGCATCTCGCTCCAGGACCACAGCGTGCTGGGCACCAGCGAGATGTAGGCCCAGAGGGTGGCATACAGCACCAGGCTCCAGGGGGTGAAGTCGATGAGGCGGTCCAGGCCCGTGAGCGGCATGATGGTCACGGGGAACAGGGGATGCCGCAGCAGCGTGAAGTACAGGAACATGAAGCCGGTGATGTAGGCGCTGATGCCCAGCGTCTTCAGCCACCAGCGGTAAGCGAAGCGCCGCCAGGCCTCGCGTAGGCCGCCGATGCGGAGAGGGTCGGCGATATCCATGGGTCTGGATTGTAAGGTATGCACCCGCCGGGGCTAGGCTAGAATGCCGGGAATCTGAAGGGGAACCCGCGTGATCGTCAAACCCCGCATCTGGGGCTTCATCTGCACCACCGCCCATCCCACGGGTTGCGCGGCGAACGTGCGTGAGCAGATCGCGGCGGTGCAGGACATCCACGGGACTGGACCCAAGCGGGTCCTGGTGATCGGCGCTTCCACGGGCTACGGCCTGGCAGCGCGCATCACCGCTGCCTTCGGCTACGGCGCCGCGACCCTGGGCGTGTTCTATGAGAAACCCGGCAAGGACAACAAGCCCGGCAGCGCCGGCTGGTACAACAGCGCCGCCTTCGATGCGGCCGCGAAGCGGGCGGGGCTCACGAGCCTTAACCTCAACGGCGATGCCTTCTCCGACGGGGCGCGCACCAAGGCCATCCAGATGATCCGCGAGGGCCTCGGCGGCCCCGTGGACCTCGTCATCTATTCCCTGGCTTCCCCGCAGCGGCGCCGTCCCGGCAGCGAGACGCCGGCCCATACCATCCTCAAGCCCATCGGTGCGCCCTATGCCGGCCGCACCATCGATACCGACAAGGACCAGCTGGCCGAGGTGCATATCGAGCCGGCCAAGGAACAGGAGATCGCCGACACCGTCACGGTGATGGGGGGCGAGGATTGGGCACTGTGGCTGGACTCTCTATATAAGGCAGGCCTCATGGCCCCTGAGGCCAAGACCCTGGCCTTCAGCTACATCGGTCCCGAGGTCACCTGGCCCATCTACTGGCACGGCACCATCGGCCGCGCCAAGCAGCACCTGGAGGAGACCGCCAAGGCGCTGCGCGCCAAGCACCCCGGCCTCGAGGCGCGGGTAGCAATACTGAAGTCCATCGTCACCCAAGCCAGCGCCGCCATCCCGGTGATCCCGCTCTACGTCTCCATCGTGTTCAAGGTCATGAAGCAGCTCGGCCTGCATGAGGGCGCCATCGGCCAGATGCGGCGGCTGTTCAGTGAGCGCCTGTATGCCAGCGGCCCCCTGGCGCTGGACGCGGAAGGTCGCGTGCGCCTGGACGAGCGGGAGATGCAGCCGGAGGTGCAAGAAGCCTGCAAGCAGCTCTGGCCGCAGGTGAACGACGCCACGCTCATGCAGCTCACCGACTACGCCGGCTACAAGCATGACTTCCTGAAGAACTTCGGCTTCAGCCGCGACGACGTGGACTACGAAGCCGAGGTGGCCACGCGTCTCGACTTCGACTGTGCGCAGCCGTGAAGCGGCTGCTGCCCCTGCTCGCGGTATTCGCCGTCCCGCCGGTCCTGGCCGACAAGCCGGAGCCGCCGCCGCCCCAGCAGACGCGCACCGAGTTCGGCATCGGGCTGGGTGCCGTGGACTTTCCGGCCTATGACGGCGCCGCCGAAAAACGCCAGCTGATACTACCCTTCCCTTATTTCGTGATCCGCAGCCGCTTCCTGGACGCAGACCGCGACCAGGTGCGCGGCAAGCTGCTGCGCGGCGATGACTGGTCCCTGGACGTGGATTTCGGCGGCAACGTCGACGTCACCTCGTCGGACACCAAGGAACGCCAGGGCATGCCGGACCTGGACTGGATGGGCGAGGTGGGCCCGGCGCTCCGTTACCGCGTCTGGCGCGGTGAACCCGGCAACGGCATCGACCTCGTGTTGCCGGCGCGGGTGGCGGCGAGCGTGGATGCGCTCAAGTTCCATCATCGCGGCTTCGACAGCGATCCGCGCCTCGAATGGCACGGCACCTGGTTCCAGGGCGGCGGCGACCGCCTGATCCTGGATGCCAACCTCTCGACGCGCTTCTTGGACCGCGGCTTCGCCGGCTACTACTACGGCGTCACGCCCCAGTACGCCACCGCCACGCGCCCGGCCTACGACGCGCCCGGCGGTTATGGCGGCTGGAGCGCCCAGGCGGGAGTGAGCTGGCACAAGGGCGACATGGTCTACGGCGCCTTCATCGAACACACCAGCCTGCACGGCGCCCGCTTCCAGGCGAGCCCCTTGGTGGGCGATGCCGGCGGCTGGTCTTTCGGCTTCGCCATCGCCTGGGTCATCCAGCGCAGGGACGAGTAGCCTCAGGTCTTGCGCTGGTAGCCCGCGTCCGCCAGGCGCCTGAGATAGCGTTCCCAGTTGCTGGAATGGTTCATCCCCAGGTCCCGCAGCACCGGCCAGGAATAGAGCCCGGTGTCGTGGCCGTCGTCGAAGCGCAGGCGCACCGCGTAGTTACCCACCGGTTCCACCGCCACGACCTTCACCCGTTCCTTGCCGATCTGCAGGATCTCCTTGCCGTGGCCGCGCACCTCCGCAGAAGGGGAGAACACCCGCAGATACTCGAATGGAAGCTCGTACTTGGCGCCATCGTCGAACGTGACGGCGACGACACCTGCGGACTTGCGCAGGCGGATCTCGGTGGGGCGGGGGATATCAGCCATGGTCAGTGCTTGTGGGAGAAGGCAGCTAGGACCAGCAGCGCCACGATCGCGATAGCTACCCAGATCGCCAGCAACACGAAGAATCGGCGTATCGGGGGTGACTGCCGGGAGCGGAAGTTGATCGGGCTGAGCCAGAACGTGCCCGCGAGGCCGACGATCTGCAGCAACAGGCCCACATCATGCATGGGGCTCTGTTCCCCATAGTGCATGCCTATCAATACCCCGCTCAACAATATCCCAAGGAACACCCACCCCGTATTCTTGTTGAGCTGCAAGGCGCCCAATGCATCCGGTGGGTTCGACTTTGCATGGGCATCGATGAAATCGGCGACCTCAGGCAGACGTTCGACACCGCCGAGCGCCACATACTTGCCTTGTGTGGTGAGGATGCCCAGTGATGTGAGCTTGCCGCGCCACATGCGGCGCTGCACGGTACGCACCTCGGCCCAAGACACGCTGATGTCGTAACCCGGTCGCGTATAGCGAAAGCCGCTCTCTTCCATCGTAAGACTGATGGACATCAACTGACGACTGGCTCTGTAGATCGGGTAACCCAGTGCCGGTATCAGTATCAACAGGAATATCCAGACATCCAGCGACCCGACCATGAAGGCCCTGATCAAGAGCACCAACACCAAGACCCCCAATACGCTGCCGATGAGCGCCCAGCGTTGCCACGGGACCGGCTTCAGCGACAAGGTGACAGGCACTTGCATCATGCTTTCTTCTTCCGGGCGCGGGGATGCGCCGCGTCGTAGGTCTTGGCCAGGTGCTGGAAGTCGAGATGCGTATAGATCTGGGTGGTGCTGATGTTGGCATGGCCCAGCAGTTCCTGCACCGCCCTAAGGTCGCCGCTGGACTCGAGCACGTGACTGGCGAAGGAGTGGCGCAGCAGGTGCGGATAGATGCCCTGTTGCACGCCCTGCACCTTGCCCCAGTGCTTGAGGCGCGCCTGCACGCTGCGGGGTGAGAGCGGGCCGCCGCGCACGCTCACGAAGAGCTCCTGGTCTTCCGGTTTGGCGAACTCGCCGCGGAGCTTGAGCCAGGCGCGAATCGCATCGATGGCCATGCGTCCCACCGGCACGATGCGGGTCTTATTGCCCTTGCCGGTGACGGTGATGAGACCCTGTCCCAGGTCCATGTCCGTGAGCCGGGTGGAGATCAGTTCCGCGAGCCGCAGGCCGGAGGAGTAGAGCAGTTCCATGATGGCCCGGTCCCGCACCGTCTCGGCGTCTTCGCCGGGGATCTGCAGGAGCCGCGCCATCTGGTCCGCGTCCAGGGTGTCCGGCAGGCGTTTGGCGGCCTTGGGCGCGCGCACCCCTTCCGCCGGGTTCATCTTGGCCACGCCCTCGCCCTGCAGGAACACGTAGAAGGAGCGGATCGAGGCCAATACCCGTTGCAGGCTCTTGGGCGAGAGACCTTGGCGGTGGCGTTGCGAGACGAAGGCGCGCACGTGGTGCACGTCGAGCGCCCCCCAGGTACCGAGCTTCTGCTTCTCGCAGAAGGCCTTCAGTACCACGAGGTCGCGGGCGTAGTTCTCGCGGGTATGGGGAGAGAGGTTACGGAGAGCGAGGTTTTCGTCGAAGCGCTGGAGCCAGTCCTGGAGCGCGTCGCTCATTTCGGCATGAGCGGCTGAACGGCCGCGGTCACGAGCTCGCTGATACGGGTGAGGAAGGCGGTACCGAGGGTCGGGCTGAAACGATCTGCGTCGCGGCTGCCCACGGCCAACAGGCCCAAGCTGCCCTTGTCGCCCAGCGGCACCAGGGCCGAGGAGGCGATGTGCTCGGCCTGGCCGCCGAACAGGAACTCCAGCTGCGGGGGTCGGAGGCGGCCCACGTGGGGCTTGCCGGCTTTCAGCAGTTCGTGGAACTGCTCCAGGCCCGCGTCGCCGTCCTTCAGCCAGCGCGCGGGACCCGCGTCGCCTTTCTGTTCCTTGGGATGCCGCAGCAGCAGACACACCTCGTCGGCACCGAAGCGCTCGCGGAGCTCTTCCTGCAGCGCGTAGAGACGGTCGGGCAAGCTGGCGCCTTCCAGGAGCGCCAGGGCCAGCCTGTGGATGCGTTCGATGAGGGTGTCGTTGGCGCGGGCCACTTCGATCAGGTCCACGAGCTTGCGCTCGAGCTGGCGGTGCTGGCCGCGCAGCACTTCCACCTGGCGCTCGATGAGCGACACGGCGCTGCCGGAAGGGTGCGGCACCTTGAGCTTGCTCAGGAGCTCGGCGTGGGCTTCGAAGAACTCGGGATGGCTGAGCAGGTAGTCGACGACGCTGTCGCCGGAGAGGGTCTCGCCGCTCAGGCCGGCCTTGTGTTCGATGCTCATAGCTCTATCTGCCCCTCGTAGACGGTGACCGCGGGCCCCGTCATCCACACCGGTTCTCCCTCGCCTTTCCAGCTTACCACCAGCTGACCGCCCCGGAGTTGCACCCGCACCTCTTCGTCGAGCCAGCCCAAGAGGCGGCCCCACACTACCGCGGCGCAGGCGCCGGTGCCGCAGGCCAGGGTCTCGCCGGTGCCGCGCTCCCAGACCCTGAGGCGCATGGCGTCGCGACCCTGCCAGGAGGCGAAGCCCACGTTGGCGCGCTTCGGGAACCGCGGATGATGTTCTATGCGCGGGCCAAGCTCCGCCACCGGCGCGGAGTCCACGTCCGGCACGTCCAGGATGGCATGGGGATTGCCCATGGAGACTGCGCCGATCTTCACCGTGCGGCCGTCCACCTCCAGGTCGTATTCCATGGCGCGGGCGCCGGCGGTGAAAGGTATGTCGGATGGTTCCAGGCGCGGCACGCCCATGTTGGCGCGTACGTCGCCCTGGGCGCGCAGCTCCGCCTGCACGGGTCCGGCGATGGTGCCGAGGCGCACCGCGCCGTCCTGCACCACGCCGTGGTTGGCCAGGTAACGCGCGACACAACGCACGCCGTTGCCGCACTGCTCCACCTCGCCGCCGTCGGCGTTGAAGATACGGTAGTTGGCATGGAGCTGACCGGCCTTGGGGGCCTCCAGTAGCAACAGCTGGTCGAAGCCGATGCCGGTGCGCCGGTCCGCGAGTTCGCGCACCCGCGCCTCGCTCAAGCTGACACCCTGCTTCAAGGCGTCCAGCACCATGAAGTCGTTACCGAGACCATGCATCTTGGCGAAGTTGAATTTCAATGCCGTCTCATTCGGTATGGGTAACCAATTGTACTCGGAGCCACTGCGGTGCATAGATGCACCGCACGCGAACCAAGCACCTTAGTGCTTGGTTCGGCGTAGGCGAGTCCGGACATGTGCCGGACTCGCCGAGCCCGAAAAATCCTGGGACGGATTTTTCGGGTTCAATTCATGTACAGCAGGTAGTCTTTATAGATGCAGCGGTCCATGACCACCATGATACCGGCAGCCTGGGCGCGCTCCGCGGCGGACTCGTCGATCACGCCTTCCTGCAGCCAGATGGCCGGGAACTTGCGGGCGATGCATTGCTCCACCACCTCCGCCACGTGCTCAGGGGCGCGGAACACGTCGACGAGGTCGATGCCCTCCGGCGCGCTCATGAGGTCCGGGTAGCACTTCTCACCCAATACCTCGCTCTGGCCCGGGTTCACCGGCACGATGCGGTAGCCGAAGTGTTGCAGCCCTCTCGACACGCCGTTGCTGGCGCGATCCTGCTTGGGTGACAAGCCCACCACCGCCACGGTCTTGGCGGTCTGCAGAAGATGGCGGATCTCGTCGCCGGGCGGGTTCTGGAATGGCATGGCGCCATTATAAGCCCGACACCGTACTCAGTTCTTGGCGATGCGGCGAGGCTTCGGCTTCGGCGGTTTATAGGCTTTGACTTTGCGCCCCAGCGACACGGCGAGGCCGTCGCTATAGGCACGCAGGGCATCGTCGGATTCGTCCAGCTGGCGCAATAGCTTGCCGAGCTCTTCGTAGGCTTCGGGCCGGCCCCCCAGCATGATGCTGGCCTCGAAATAACTGCGGGCCTTGCCCCAGAGCCTGGCCACTACACACAGGCGCCCGGCAGTGAGCAGGAGCGCCGCGCTCTCACCGCGCTCCGCCAGCCAATCCTCGACGCGTCCCAACTGCCGCTTGGGTTCCTCGCCCACCGCGAGGCCATAGAGCGCCAGCAGTTCCTCGTCCCAGTGCGTCTTGATGGCCTCGCGCAGCACCATCTCGGCGCGCAGCGGTTCGTTGCAGCGCAGCAGCGCACGGCCATAGGCGCGGTTGAGTTCCAGGTCCTCGTGGAGGCGGCGCGGCACCGATTCCCAGAGTTCCGTCGCGCTCGGTCTCGGCCGCTTGGGGTCCACCTGGTCCAGCAGCGCCGCCACGGCGCGCTCCTCCAGCCGGTCCACTTCCTTCTTGGTGAGCACGCGGGTCTCACGCAGGCGTTCCACCAGTCCGAGCAGCGACTGCCAGTCGCCGAGCTTGCGGTACAGCGTCGCCAAGAGGCGCACCGCGAACACGTGGTCGGGGTCGAGTTCCTGCAGGCGCTTCAGCGTCGCCAGCGCCTGGTCCAGCTGCTTGTGGGCGATCTGCAGCTCGGCTTGCGTCAGCAGCACCGCCACGTTGGCTTCCGGCACCTGCTCCTGCGCCACCTGCAGGTACATGTCACGGCGCTCGTGCTGGCCCTGCAGCTGCGCGGCGCGGGCCGCGGCGATGTAGTTGATGAGCGGCATCTCGCTGTCATCGGCATGCCGCAGCAGGTTCTTCTCGCTATCCTCCCAGCGGCCCTCGGCGAAGTCGATGAGCCCCTGCTTAGTGGCGCGGCGCGCACGCAGTTCGCGCTTGCGGGCCAGCGCTTCGCGCAGGCGGCGCGGATAGGTCCACAGGCTCACCGCCAGGGTGGTGAGGAGATACAGGCCGAAGAACACCACCAGCACCAGGGCCAGCAGGGTGCCGAGGGACATCTCCACGCTGGTGCGGCCGTAAGCCAACAGCGCGTAGCCGTTGCTGACGTGGGCCAGGCCCGCCACCACCACCGCGGCCAGCAGCGTCAGCAGCAAGTAGAAGGCGTATTTCACGGCACCGCGCCCTTGGGCGTCTCCAGCTGGCGCAGCATGGCGAGCGAGGCGGAGATGTCCGGCAGCTTGGGCGCGATGGGCTGCTTCTGCATGTCGCTGAGCTGCTGCAGCGCGGCCTTCACCGCGTTGTCGTCCGCATCGAAGTACTCTTGGAGCCAGGTGGCGGCGGCATGGGCCGAGGCCTGGAAGGCCTGATCCTCGCGCTGCAGCAGCGCGCTGCGGGTGCTCTCCAGCTTCAGTTCCAGGTTTCGGCGCAGCAGGAATTCCTCTTTGGGCTCCAGCAGCGGTTCCACCGCGCCCTGGTGGCGGCGCAGCGTGAACAGGCTGGCGCTGACCCGGATCGCAGCGGCCTTGAAGCGTTCCCAGAAACCGGCGCCGGTCGGCAGCGGCGTCTCACCCAGGTCACCGCCGGGCTGGTCGTGCTCCGGCGCCGTGCGCTTCATGGGCAGGCTGTCCACGCCGGCGGCGAGTTCCGTGAGCTTCACCGCCATGCCCTCGGTGTCGGGGCGCGGCAGCGCGCGCAGCTTGTTGCTCTCGCGGGCGATCTCCTGGCGCACCTTCGCCAGGCGCGGGTCGGAGATGAGACGCAGGCGCGCGTCAGCCTGGTCGAGCGCCACCAGCGCCAGGTCAGGATCGGCGCGCAGTATCACCGCCTCGTTGGCATCCAGCAGCAGCGAGGCGGCTTCCGCCTTGATCCAGGCGTCACGACCTTCCTGGGAATGGGCGCGCAGTTCGGTGAGCGAGTCGCTGAGTTCGTCCTGGCGCGCGATCAGCGCCTTGACGGTGGCCTGGGTGTCGGAGGCGTCGCTGGCCACATCGTCCTTGGTGGCGGCGTTCTGCTGCAGCGCGGCGAGTTGCTGCTGCAGCTGCTGGGTGGCTTCCTGGGCCTGGCGCATGCGCACGAAGCCGACGGCGGCGAGCGCGATGGCGGCCAAGCCGATGGCCAGTCCCAGGCTCCCGGCCACGCCGCCGCGCGGCGCGTGCGGAGTGGGGCGGCGCTGCTCAGGCGTCGCGCTCATGCTCCCTCCGGTGCTTGCGCTGGTCCTTGCCCTGGGTCTTCCACCACTGGACGATCGAGTTCACCAGCGCGGTGTCGGTGGCTTCGCCGGCGATCAGCGGGCGGCGGCGCGCGCCGAGCGCCGTGGCGAGCTTCACCATGCGGACGCTCGGCACCACCAGCTGCGCCGACTTGAAGTAGGGCGTGAGTCCGGGGCTCAGCATGCGCTCCAGGTTCAAGAGCGCGTCGCGGCTGGTCACGGTGATGGCGTCCACCTTGCCCTTGCGGAACCACTGGGTGAGTTCGCCTTGATCGATGCGCGGCACGTTGCGGCGATAGACCTCGGCGTACTCCACGTAGGCACCGCGTTCTTCCAGCGTCTCCGCCAGGAGCTCGCGGCCGCCGAGGCCGCGTACGATCAGGATGCGTTTGCCGGAGACCTTGTTGAGGGTCTTGAGGCGCAGCAGCGCTTCGCTGTTGGCGCCGTCGCGGGGCAGGATGTCGGGCTTGCGGCCGCGCGCCACCAGTGCGCGCGCGGTGCCGGGACCGATGGCGGCGACCTTGAGCTTGGCGGGGAGCGCCGAGAGGTCGACGAGCTCGGCCGCGTAGTCCACCGCGTTGGGGCTGATGAAGATGGCGTAGTGGTAGCTGTCCATGGGCTCGAGGCTGCGTTCGAGCTCCGGCGAGCGCACCACCGGCGCGATCTCGATGGTGGGGAAATGCAGCACCTCGGCGCCCTTGGCCTCGAGCTTGGCCTGCAGCGCCTCACCCTGGCCCACCGGCCGGGTGATGAGGATGCCGACGTCCTTAAGCGGACGCGCGGGCACGATCACATCCCATGTTCCACATCCCTCAATACCTCGTCCGCGCCCTGGGCCAGCAAGGCCTGCGCGAGCTTGATACCCAATGCTTCCGCCTCGCCGGCAGGGCCGCTCACCGCGGCTTCCAGGAGGCGCGTACCGTCGGGCGAACCCACGCGCCCGGTCATGGAAAGCATACCGCCTTCGAGCCGGGCGTGGCCGGCGAGCGGCAGGTTGCAGCTGCCGGAGAGCCCCCGGGACAGGGCCCGCTCCGCCAGCATCTGCGTCCAGCTGGGCGCATGGTTGAGGCGCGTCAGCAAACCGAGGGTGGCCGTGTCGCCGCTGCGGCACTCCATGCCAATGATGCCCTGGGTCACCGCCGGCAGGGCCAGGGCGGGATCCAGCACCGCGGTGATGGCGTCGCCGAGCCCCAGGCGCTTCAGACCCGCCACCGCGAGCACGATGGCGTCGTACTGGCCTTCCTGGAGCTTGCGCAGGCGGGTGTCCACGTTGCCGCGCAGGGGTTCGATCCTGAGGTCCGGCCGCCGGTGCAGGAGCTGGGTCTGGCGGCGCAGGCTGGAGCTGCCCACATGGGCGCCCTGGGGCAGGGCTTCGAAGCTCGGATACTTCACCGACAGGAAAGCGTCCCGCGGGTCTTCCCGCTCCAGCACCGAGGCGATGGTGAACTCGGGAGCCAGCAGCACCGGCACATCCTTCATGGAGTGCACGGCGAGGTCAGCGCGGCCTTCCGCCAGCGCCACTTCCAGTTCCTTGATGAAGAGCCCCTTGCCGCCGGCGGCGGAGAGGCTGATGCCGAGGTTGCGATCGCCTTCCGTGGTCATGGGCACCAATTCCACCGAGAGGCCTGGTTCCAGGGCGCGCAGGCGCGCGGCCACGTGCTCCGCCTGCCAGAGGGCGAGGGCGCTCTTGCGGGTGGCGATGCGGAGCGGCTTGGAAGTCATGGGCTCGGAGGCAGGTTACGGACGCCTATGTTAGCAGGACAGACCGCGCTCTTTAATGACCCGTCTTCAAACGCTCGCGTACTTCGGCGACCAACCTACGGCTCACCTCTACCGGCTCGGCGCGGCCGCGCAGGTGTACGTGGAAGTGCCCGGACTCGTCCTTCTCCAGCTGTCCCACCCGGCCTAAGGCCACCAGGGCGTTGCGGTGCACGCGGATGAAGCGCCCGGCGAACTCCTGTTCCAGGTCCTTCAGCGACTCGTCTATGAGCAGCTCGCCTTCGGTATGGCAGACCGTGACGTATTTCAGGTCGGCGATGAAGCAGGTGACGTTCTCCACCGGCACCACCTGCAGCTTGTCCCGCACCCGCGCCGCGATGTGACGGCGCGCCGCCACCGGCGGCCCGGCGGCGAGGCGCGTCAGCTGCACCCGGTTCAACTGTCCCGCGGCTCCCAGCGCCGCGGCGAGCTTCTCGACCCGCACCGGCTTCATTAGATAGGCGATGGCGTGGGTATCGAAAGCCTCCACGGCGAACTCGTTGTAGGCGGTGGTGAAGATCACGGCCGGAGGATGTTCGAGCGCCGCCAGGTGCCGCGCCGTCTCCAGGCCTTCCATCACCGGCATGCGGATGTCCAGCAGCACCACGTCCGCCGGCGCCTTCTCCCAGAGCTCCAGCGCCAGCTTGCCGTTGGCGGCTTCGCCCACGATCTCGACGTCGGGGATGGCGGCGAGCAGGCCCTTCAACCGCTCGCGGGCCGGCATCTCGTCGTCGACGATCATCACCTTCATGCCGCATCCCCCGCGCCCGCAGTTTCATAGGGGAAGTGTAGATGCACGCGGTAGCCTTCGCCCTCGCGCCCGTGCTCGAGGCCGGCGCGCCCCGGCCAGGCCAGCTGCAGGCGCTCGCGCACGTTATCCACCGCCATCTGCCGGCCCTGGCGTCCGGGACTGCCGTCGCTGGGCAGGGGGTTGCGGATCTCGATGTCCACACGCCCGTCCTTGCAGCTGCCCTGCACGCTGACGGTGCCGCCTTCGCCGCGCGGCTCGATGCCGTGGTAGATGGCGTTCTCGATCAGCGGTTGCAGCGTCAGGCGCGGCAGGCGCGCGTCCTGGGGCACCTGGTCCAGCTGCCAGTCGATGACCAGACGCTCGCCCAGGCGCAGCTGCTCGATGCCGGCGTACTGCCGTGCCACCGCCAGTTCCTCCGCCAGCGGTATGCGCGCGGAGGAGTCGGCCAGGGAGGCGCGGAACAGGTCCGAGAGGTCCTCCACCGCGCGTTCCGCGAGCTCGGGGCGCCCACGGATCAACGCGGCGATGGTATTCATGCTGTTGAAGAGGAAATGCGGACGGATGCGCGCCTGCAGCACCTCGAAACGGCTGAGGGCCTCGCGGCGCACGTTGCTGCGCCACTGGTGCAGCACGTAGAAATAACGCAACACCAGGGCGCTGACGATGGCGCAGATGATGAGGTTGCGCAGCACGAAGCCGGAGTGGCTTGCCGGCAGCAGCTCCTGGCCGATACCGGTGTTCTGGGTGAGCTGGAACGCGATCTCGCTCATGAAGCCGGTCACGGCCAGCAGCAGCCCATAGCTCAAGCCGATGGCATGGCGCAGCGGCATGCGCATCAGGCGCGGGCGCACGGCGCAGAGCAGGCCCGCTGAAGCCAGCGAGATCCACTGCAGGAACAGCGAGATGCGCGCCAGGTCCAGCCACAGGGACTCGCCCTCGCCCGGCAGGTGCTTGGCGATGGTGAGCACGAAGGCGGTGAGCTCGGCGATGAGCACCACCACCAACACCACGCCGCCGGTACAGAGTTCCGGGAGGAAGAAGTCGTCGGAGGATCTCTGGGGAGAGGCTTCGGCCATGCAAAAAGTGTCGGCGCTTCGGCGCCGGACTGCAATAGCGAAGCGGGACGTCTAGCGGGCGAAGCGCCGGATCAAGCCGGCAAGGCCGATCAGCATCAGGCCGAAGAACCCGAAGTCACCGCCGCCACCGGAAGCCGGCGTCGTCACCACCGGCTTCTTGCCGGGCTTGGAGGTGCCGCCACCGCCTTGTCCGGTAGTGACGGGAGTCGCCGTGGCGCAGATCGTAGTGGCGCAGTTCCCGCCATCGTTCAATACGGCCGCCTGGAAGGTCCCGTCGCCGTTGCCCTGGAAATAGGCGCCGGCATCGTCGGCGCCGTCCGTGGCGGAGATGAATACGCTCGCGGTCATCATGGTGCCCAAGTAGAGGTGGGCGGGGCTTACGCCACCGGTGCTGTACCCGGTCACGCTGAAACCGCCGTGGCCGTCGTTCAGGAGCACGCTCATGCTGTCGTCGTGGTCACCTACCACCAGATCCACGTCGCCGTCGCCATCGAGGTCGGCGCCGGCGATGGAGAAAGGCCGGTCCCCGGCAGCTGTCGGCAAGGGTGCGGCGAAACCGCCGTGACCGTCGTTGAGGTATATGTCCAGGGTGTCGGCAGCGGAATCCGGTACCAGCAGGTCGGGATGGCCATCGCCATCGACGTCCGCCAGCACGAACTGGGTGGGCTTGGACGCCAGCGACACCAGCACGGCCGGCGCAAAAGTACCGTCGTTCTTGCCGAGCATGACGCTGAGGGTCTGGTCGGTGCCGTCCACGGCGACGATGTCGTCGTTGCCGTCGCCGTCCAGGTCAGCCACCACCACGCCGGTGGGGGCGGAAGCGAAGCCGGTAGGCAACGTGAGTATACCGCTGACGTCGACACCGTTCATGTCCCCGGGCAGGAACACGATTCCCTGGGATGCGTCGGACACCACCATGAAGTCAGTGGTCCCGGTGTTGCCGAAGGCGAAGCCGTCCACCTGGTCGAAGGCCGGCCCGCCGCCCACGCTGATGCTGGCGTCGACGCCCAAAGCGCCGGCGGTGAAATCGGTCACGCCGGCGAAGGGATCAGCGGGCGGCGACGATGCGGAGCTGCCGGAGCCGATCGTGATGGGCGGCGCGCCCGAACCCGAGCCCGCGCAGGTGACGCCACTGATGGCGATGCAGCCACCGGCGCTGATGGTGACGTCGCCCGCAGCGGCGGCGCGCGGTAGCGCGAGGCCGACGCTAAGCGACAGGCCGGTGATGACGATGAGTTTCGCGGACATGTCCCTTATCCCCTGAGACAGACAAGCCGCGCCAGACGCGGCCTATATAGAGGCAAGACGATAGCCCGGTCTAGGGCCTGCGGCAAGCACCGCGCCGGGAAAGCCTGGCAAGGCCGATCAGCATCAGGCTTAGCAGACCGAAGTCGCCGCTGCCGTTGCTGGATTGCGGGTCCTGCGCGCCGTTGATGTGATGCACCGTGGTCTTCGGCGGGTCGCCGACACCTTGTGCCGGGGCGCTGGCCGGTATGACCACCACGGTACCGGCCGGCACGTTGGTGCTGACCAGCTGCGGCTTGCCGCCGATGTCCATGACCAAGGTGTCGTAGGAACCATAGGCCGGGAACACAGTCTTGGCCGGGACGAAACCACTCCCGGTATTGGTGAACACGCTGATGCTGCCATCGCTGTAGTTGGCGGTCACCAGGTCCGGACGGCCGTCGCCATCCAGGTCCCGGGAGGCGAGCCAACCCGGCTGGGCACCGGTGCTGACGAACTGCACGGGTGCGAAGCTGCCATCGCCGTTGCCGATCAGGATGCCGGCGGTGTCGTCGTCCCGGTCCACCACCACCACGTCGGGTTTGCCGTCGCCATCCACGTCGGTGAGCGCCACCGCCACCGGACCGGCGCCCACGCTCTCGGCGATCGGCGCGGCGAACGTGCCGTCGCCATCGTTGAGCAGTATCTGCACGCTATTCGAGCCTAAGTCCGCTACCACCAGGTCCGGGAGACCATCGCCGTTCACATCCGCCACCGCCACCGCCACGGGGTCGGTGCCGGCGGCGTAAGCGGCGGGGGCGGCGAAGGTGCCGTCGCCGTCGTTGCGCAGCACGCTCACGGTGCCGTCGCTGCCGTTGGCGGTGACGAGGTCCGGGAAGCCGTCGCCGTCCAGGTCGGCACTGGTCACCGAGACCGGTCCCTTGCCGCCGCCGGCCTCGCTGGCATAGGCCACGTCCGGAGACAACACGCCATGCCCGTCGTTGAACAGCACGCGCACGCCGGCGGCGGCACTGCTGCCGTCGCTGATGATCACGTCCTGGATGCCGTCGCCGTTCAGGTCGGCGACGCTCACGGATGACATGGCGGGGATGTCGGTGAAGACCTGCGTAGGCAGCAGCGTGAAGTCGCCGTGGGGATCCATGCAGACGATGTCGACCTGCGACACATCCGGCTCCAGGGCCACTATGTCGGAGACGCCGTCGCCATCCATATCGCCGGTGGCGATGGTGGCGCCGGGGCCGAGCGCGAGCGCCGGCGTCGCGGCGCAGAGCGCCGCGCCCGAGAGGAGGGCGAGGAGGGTTCCCCGGATCTGCATGGCCTTAAGACTTCCCTATGTGAGGGTGTGACGGCTTCTTATGGCATACCCCTGCCTGTACACGCCGTGACCCTTTTCTCAGCGCGGACTATAGGGGTGCCGCGCCGCGCGGGGCAAGGCGGCCGGGGCGCCCCGGCGGGGGCGGGCAGACTTATGAAATACCGGGTACGAAGTTTCCTATCCGCGCATATGTCCTGTCCGCGCGGACCAGGGGCTGCGGGACGGAAATCCCAAATCAGCTTTTCTTGAAGAGCGCGTGCTTCAGTCGGAACAGCGAAGAGATGTCTTCATCGCCGTGCCCCTGTTCCAGGAGACGGCGGTAGTGGATGCGGGTCATCTCCACCACCGGCAGCTGCACGCCCTGGGCACTGGCCATCTGCTGCACTATCCCCAAGTCCTTGTCGTGCAGCGCGACCTTGAAGCCCAGCGGGAAGTCCATGCGCATCATGTTGGGCCCGCGGTTGGTGAGGAACCAGGACTGGGCCGCGCCGCTGCCCACCAGATCGATGACCTTGTCGAGCGGCAGGCCCTGGGCCTCGGCGAAGGCCAGGGCCTCGCTCACCGCCTGGGCGACGCCCGCCACCACGATCTGGTTCACCGCCTTGGTGGCCTGGCCTGAGCCCGTGGGGCCCATCAGCGCCACGCGCTTGCCCATGGCGCCGAGTATCGGCTGCGCGCGCTGGAAGGCCGCCTCATCGCCGCCGCACATGATGGCGAGCGTGCCGTGCTTGGCGCCCTCGGTGCCGCCGGAGACGGGGCAATCCAGGAAGTCGATGCCGCGCTCGCCGAGCTTGCCGGCGGCGCTGCGCGCGGTGCCCGCGCCCACGGTGGAGCAGTCGATCACCAGCGCACCGGGCTTGAGCGCGCCGGCGAGGGCCTGCACCACCTGCAACACGTCGGCGTCGGCGGACACGCAGAGCACCACCGCATCGCAGGACTTGGCGAGTTCGGTGACGGACTCGGCGGCGGCGCAGCCCACCTCGGCGGCTAGGGCGCGGGCCTTCTCAGGCGTGCGGTTGTAGACGGCCGCCAGCAAGCCTGCCTTGTGCAGGTTGCGCGCCATGGATGCGCCCATCGCTCCCAGCCCTATGAACCCTGCCTTCATCCCGTCACTTTTCAAGATAGGTGTAGCCTTTCAGCCCTTCTTCCAGTTCCTTCATGAATTGCGTCCGCTTCATCGGGTCCACGTTGGCCGCGGAGTCGATCTTCTGGCGGTAGCGGCTCACCAGGTCTTCGGGCGTGAAGTGCACGTAGCGCAGCACTTCCTCCACGGTGTCGCCCTGCTCGGGCTTCACCAGCCGGTAGCCGTTCTCCTCGTCGAGCTCCACGTTCACGGAGTCGGTGTCGCCGAACAGGTTGTGCATGTCGCCCAGGATCTCCTGGTAGGCGCCGACCATGAAGAAGCCCAGGTAGTACGGGTCGCCGTTCCTGATCTGGTGCACCGCCATGGTGGTCTCGATCTCCTCCTCGTCCACGTACTGCTCGATGCGGCCGTCGGAGTCGCAGGTGAGGTCCTGCAGCACGGCACGCCGGTTCGGCGTCTCGTCCAGGCGGTGGATGGGCATGATCGGGAAGATCTGGTCGATGGCCCACACGTCAGGCATGGACTGGAACACCGACATGTTGCAGAAGTACTTGTCCGCGAGCTTCTCGTTGATCTCGTAGATGGCCTCGGTCTGGGCGCGGCTCGTCGGCTTCAGGTTGTCGCGCACCTTGCGGCAGGTGGCGTGGTAGATCTGCTCGGCGTGGGCGCGTTGTTCCAGCGTCAAGACGCCGTGGGTGTACATGCCCTGGGCCTCGCTGTTGAGGTGCAGCGCATCCTGGTAGACCTCCAGCAGCGCGCGGCCTTCCTCGTTCACGTAGTCCTCCCACAGGTCGGTGAGGATCTGCGGGTCGTCCGGTCCCGGCTGCAGCGGTGTCTTCTCGGGGATGGACTCGAAGTCCACCACTTCGGTGATCATCAGCGCGTGGTGCGCGGTCATGGCGCGGCCCGACTCGGTGATGATGTTCGGGTGCGGCAGCTCGTACTCCTCGCAGATCTCCCACAGCGCACGCACGATGGCGTTGGCGTACTGCTGTACCGAGTAATTCGTCGAACAAGAACTGCGCGATCGCGTGCCTTCGTAGTCGACTCCCAGGCCGCCGCCCACGTCCATGACGCGGATGCCGACGCCGAGCTCGGCGAGTTCGGCGAAGCAACGCCCCGCTTCCTGCATGCCGCGCTGCACGTCGCGGATGTTGGCGATCTGCGACCCCAAGTGGAAGTGCAGGAGCTGCAGCGAGCTCAGCATCTGCATCTGCTTCAGGCGCTCCACCGCTTCCAGGATCTGGCCGGTGGAGAGGCCGAACTTGGACTTCTCGCCGCCGGTGTGCTCCCACTTGCCGCGGCCGACGCTGGCCAGGCGCACGCGGATGCCGATGGTGGGCTTCACGCCGATGTCGGTGGCTTCCCGCAGCAGGTGGTCCAGCTCGGAGAGCTTCTCCACCACCACGTACACGCGGTGGCCGAGGGCCTGGCCGATGAGCGCCAGGCGCAGGTACTCGCGGTCCTTATAGCCGTTGCAGACGATGGTGGAGCCGGGCGGCGCGAAGGCCAGCACCGCCATGAGCTCGGGCTTGCTGCCGGCCTCGAGCCCGACGCGGTCGGCGCCGTGCTTGAGGATGTCCTCCACCACCACCTGCTGCTGGTTGACCTTGATGGGATAGACCGGCGTATAGCGGCCCTTGTACTCGTGGTAGGCGCGCGCCTGCTCGAAGGCGTCGTACACGCGCGACACGCGGTCGCGCAGGATGTCGCCGAAGCGGAACAGCACCGGCAGGTTGAGCCCCCACTTGCTCACCTCGGTGGCGAGGCGGTGCAGGTCCACGCAGCCGTCCTCGCGGTTGCGGGTGGGATACACCACCACGTGGCCTTCGGCGTTGATGTCGAAGTAACCGTCGCCCCAGCGGAGCACGTTATAGAGTTCGCGGGTGACGTCGACGGGGTTCTGGCTCATGGACTCCGGGGCTCGGTTGAGGTGCGGGAAATCGCGCAAGATTACGGCAAGCGGCCACGCCTGGAAAGACGCTGCCGCCGGTCGGCGCGGCGTTCCGTTACCGGCCCGTGACGGACGCCGCGGCCTAAGCCCGGCGGCCGTATAATCCCCGCAGATTCCTGGGGTGGGGATGCCATGAGACTGGACGGCGGCTGGTTCACCGAGATCGCGGCGCAGGAGGGCATCGCCCTGTCCCTGCAGGGCCGCCGGCTGCAGGTGGAGCAGACCCCCTACCAGACGGTCGAGATCTACGAGACCGACAGCTTCGGCACCATGATGGTCATCGACGGCTGCGTCATGGTCACCGACCGCGACAGTTTCATCTATCACGAGATGCTGGCCCACCCGGTGCTGTTCGCCCACCCCGCTCCGCGGCGGGTCCTGATCATCGGCGGCGGCGCCTGCGGCACCCTGCGCGAGGTGCTGCGGCACAAGGCCATCGAGTCGGTGGTGCAGGTGGAGCTGGACGAGCGGGTCACGCGCCTCGCAGAACTGCACTTCCCGGAGCTCTGCGAGGCCAATCACGACCCGCGCGCCCGCCTCAGCTTCGGCGACGGCATCCCCTGGGTGAACCAGGCGCTGGATGCCAGCCTCGACATCATCATCATCGACAGCACCGATCCCGTGGGCCCGGCGGAGGGCTTGTTCTCGGCGGCCTTCTATAAGGAGTGCCTGCGGGTGTTGCGGCCCGACGGACTGCTGGTGCAGCAGAGCGAGTCGCCGTTCTTCTACCCCGAGACCATCGTGGAGATGCACCGGGCGCTGCGCGCGGCGGGTTTCGCCGACAGCCGCACCCTCAACTTCCCGCAGCCCACCTACCCTTCCGGCTGGTGGTCGGCGACGCTGGCGAAACGGGATGGGAGGTTGAACAGCTTCCGGCGGCGCGACGCTGAGGAGAAAGGCTTTGCGACCCGCTACTACTCGGCCGCCGTGCACGAGACGGCGTTCGTGCTGCCGCCGTTCCTCAAGGAGACCCTGGCCACCCTGCGCTGAAGCGCGGCGCCGGCCTCAGGGGCAGGCGTTCTGTATCTGCCCCAGCAGCATGCGTTGCTTGCGGGCGCGGGCCGCATCCGTCAGCGATGCATCCTGTCCCACCTGGACCAACTGCGACTGCAGCTCCGCGCACTGCGCGGGATCAGCCTGGCCGGCGTGGTCAGCCTGAGCCTTGTCCCGGGTCTTCTGCCGGTCATCGACTGCACGTTGCTGCGGGCTCAACTGCGGCACCGGCACCACCATGGTGATCACCTGGGGAGTCACGTCGATCTTGTGTGACTGGATGCCGGGAGTGGCCGGCGGCGGCGTGCTGGAGTAATGGACCTTGCCGTCCTTGTCGACCCAGCGGTAGACCTGGTCGGACCCGGCGTCGATGGAAGCCGCGCCCGCCAGCAGGCAGGTCACGATCAGCAGCAGTGAGCGCGCGCGCATGCCCGGGTCAGCCGGACTCAGTGACCCTTGCAGTCGCTGGCCAGTTCCTTGTTGATCTCGTCTTCCTGGGACTGGCGGCCCGCGTCGTCCAGGTAGTTGACGTTGCCCTGGGCATCGGTGGTGGCGGCGCGGCCACTCTGGGTCAGGGTCTGCAGGCGCACCCGCAGGTCGTCGCAGTGCTGCTGCTTCAGGGCCTCGGCCTTGGGGTCCGGCTTGTCCTTGTCGGCGGCGTCCTTCTCCGCCTTGTCCTTGTCGGCCAATTCCTTCTGCAGCTGTTGCGAGTTCTGCAGGCTCTGGGGGTCCGGTGGCGGCACCACCACTTTCATCTGTTGCGCCTGCACGTTGGTGCTGGGGGGCGGCGTGCTGGAGTAATGCACGTGGCCCTGGTCGTCGGTCCACTTGTAGACCTGGTCGGCGCCAGCCAGTGCCGGCAGCAGCGCCAGCAGCGCGGCGAGGTAAGCGATGCGGGCGCTCACGCGCCACCTCCGCAGGCCTGCTTCGCATAGGCGCGGGCATCGTCCAGGGCTTTCTTCATATCATCGGCGGAGAGCGTGGTCTTGTTGCCCTTCGCGTCCACCGAATAGAGCGTGCCGGCGTGCAGGTACTGGAACAGGCGGGCGCGCCCGGCCTTGCACTCCGGCGAATCGTCCGGTTTGGGCTGCACCAGCACGGCGTCGCTGGCATAGGGGCTGGTGGAGGCGCCCGGTATCGGCGTCACGTCGGTACCGGCGTGGGGCGTGGCGGTGTTCTGGATGGGGAGCTGCTTGGCGGTGTCGCTGTGCGGCTCGGTGCTGTAGTGCACCTGGCCCTTGTCATCCACCCACTTATAGATGGGGGTATCGGCACGGGCCATCCCGGCGGCCAGCAGGCTGGCGGCGAGGGTGGCACCCAGGAGCGTCTGCATGTTCATGGCTTTCCTCCGGCGGGCCTAGAGCGCCTCGGCACCGGTCTCGGCGGTGCGGATGCGGATGGCCTGTTCCAGTTCATAGACGAATATCTTGCCGTCACCGATCTTGCCGGTCTTGGCGGCGTTCATGATGGCCTCGATGACCCGGTCCAACAGCTCGTCCGGGATGGCGAGCTCGATCTTCACCTTGGGCAGGAAGTCCACCACATACTCGGCGCCGCGATAGAGCTCGGTATGGCCCTTCTGGCGGCCGAAACCCTTCACCTCGGTGACCGTGATGCCCTGAACGCCGATGTCCGAGAGCGCCTCGCGCACGTCGTCGAGCTTGAACGGTTTGATCACCGCCGCGACCATCTTCATAATATATAGATGTTTCCCGTTGTCATGGCCCATAACGCATGAGTCCCCGGGCCGGCTGACAGTCTAGCATCCGGGTCCCGGCAGGTCCCCCGCGCGCCTATACTGATAACATAAAGTCCTGAACACACCTGCAGGTGGCCGATGGCGCTGGACCCCAAGATCCTGGATGAGCTGGCCCATAAGCTGGCGGACTCCGTGCCGCCCGGCTTCAAGGACCTGAAGTCCGACCTGGAACACAACTTCCGGGCCATGCTGCAGTCGGGGCTCGGAAAGCTCGACCTCGTGACCCGCGAGGAGTTCGACGTGCAGGCAGGGGTGCTGTCCCGTACCCGTACCAAGCTGGAAGAGCTCTCCCAGCGCCTGGCGGAACTGGAGACGGCCCTGGCCGCCCAGGAAGAGCCGAAGCAGTAACCCGTGCTGGCGAAGATACACAGCCGTGCGCAGGCGGGCGTAGACGCTCCCGCCGTCACCGTCGAAGTGCACCTGTCCAACGGTCTCCCCGCCCTCAACATCGTGGGTCTCCCGGAGGCGGCGGTGCGCGAGAGCAAAGACCGCGTGCGCAGCGCGCTCATCAACTCGCGCTTCGACTTTCCGACCCGCAAGCTCACCGTGAACCTGGCGCCCGCGGACCTGCCGAAAGAAGGCGGACGTTTCGATCTACCCATCGCCCTCGGTATCCTCGTCGCTTCCGGCCAGCTCGATCCGGAGCCGCTCAAGGACCTGGAGTTCCTCGGTGAGTTGTCCCTCAGCGGGGAGCTGCGCCCGGTGCGCGGCGCGCTGCCGGCGGCGCTGAAGGCGCGCAAGGCGCATCGCGCCCTGCTGCTGCCCATGGAGAACGCGGACGAGGCGGCGCTGGTATCCGGCGTCGAGATCATCGCCGCGCGGCATCTCCTGGACGTCTGCGCCCATCTCACCGGCCGGCAACGCATCACGCCGCACGTCTCCGCGCTCACCAGCCGCCATCCTCACTACGAGGATCTCGCCGACGTGCGCGGCCAGCACCAGGCCAAGCGTGCGGTGGAGATCGCCGCCGCCGGCGGCCACTCCTTGCTGTTCGTGGGTCCGCCCGGCACCGGCAAGAGCATGCTGGCGAGCCGTCTGCCCGGCATCCTGCCGCCCATGAGCGAGGATGAGGCCCTGGAGACCGCCGCGGTCATCTCCATCAGCGACAGCGGTTTCGGCGCCGACACCTGGCGCAAGCGTCCCTATCGGAATCCGCATCACACCGCATCCGCGGTGGCGCTGGTGGGTAATAACATCAGAGAAAATTGAGACTGAACATTGGTTTTTGAGACTGGGAGTAGACTTAGGCGACTCGAGGAGATCCCAGATGGCCAGCAGCTTTCCAAACTACCCAGAGGCCATGAGCGGCTGCATCGACGCCTGCCAGAAGTGTCACCATAGCTGTCTGGAAGCTGCTCAGCGGTTATTGGAGAGTCAGCCCAATATTAGTGGTTCCAAGCTACTGAGTGCGCTCACGCACTGCATCGGTATGACCCGATTGACTGCCGAGATGCTTTTGACAGATTCCAGCGCACACGCCGAAGCTTGCGAACTCTGTAAGAAGGCCTGCCTTGATTGTGCCGAGCTCTGCAAAGGGAACCCCGACCTGGAGGCATGCATGAAGGTGTGTCTCGAATGCGCCCACTGCTGTCAGTTTGAAGCTGACCACGCATCGGTCTAGAGGTGGAGATATTCTGGGCAAAAAAGGGCGGCCTAGGCCGCTCTTTTCATAACTACGGTTTTCGAAACTTCTTTGGCCCGGCGCGTTTGGTTAAACGGGGTGCTGTCTTTTTGGAGAAACGAAGCGCTGCATCCAGCCTGCGCCGTGGACTTTCTTCGGTGGTTGGCTTCCTGCCCTTCGCCACGGTTACAACTCGTCTGGGTTAGGGAAGTCGTCGTAGCCGCGGTAAAGGGACTGTCCCTGGTTGTCGGCGAGGCGTTTTTGACCTGCACGAGCGGACAGGGGAACAAAGCCTGGATTGGTTTGGCCGGCCTTGGATTTGTTCTTTACTAGGCGCCCGTTCGACATAAACTCCCCCAAATACCATCCATTGGGCGCGAAGATGTCCGTACCTATGCGGCGACCAACATGCTTGCCGCTGTAGGTCCAAAGATCATCGCCGTCCCAATAACCGAACGAACGGCCAGACCACGTCCAAGTCCACTGCACCACTTTCCCCCTCGGCTCTGAAAAGGCTTCTTATTTAGTAAGACTCCAAATGTGACCGGATGTTACAGGGAAAGAACCTGATTCACCCTCAGGTGATTTCCCGAGGAACGTCATCTAGAGGCGGTGTCGCTTTTGGGATTGTTGTCCCACTTATGGTGAGTCAAGTTCACAACCGGCGCGCGTTCATCGGAAATCCCTAGACTCGGCCTTGCGCTGGCCCAACATCGGCGTGTAATTCGCCATGTGTCGGGCGATGAGAGACGAGAGTGGTTAGAGTGGCCGATCAGCGAAGCCAGAGGATGTCGATCGGATGCAGGATCTGCTGCATCTATATAGTAGGGCCAGGACTGGATGCTTACCCCGTGGGTACTTACGTGAACAATCCACGGAACGGTGGAGCGGAGTGCCTGAAGCACGCGGTGCAGATATTAAGAACAGGGAGGTTATATGCGATCACTCAGTCCCAACGAACTGGATGAATTGATTGGCCGTTGGTATCGGCCTCAGGAACTGAAGGATCTCACCAAGTGGGATCCCGAGGTGGTCTACCACGACATCTATGGCACGGCCGACGTGATCCTGCGCCGGCGCGACGATGAGGAAGGCGGTTCCGCCCGTGCGACCTTGCGGATAAACCATGAGATAAGCAGCGAATGGCCTGCTGGTGAGCGCATTACCTACATGCTCAAGGCTGCCTTGGAAGTACTGGGCGATGATCGCAGTCGCGAACGGTTCAAAGAAGAACTGGCGATGACCTTAGGTGGTCGTGCGGCCAAGGTTTAGTGCGCCATCTTCAGGGCGTCTGATAAGAAAACCAGGGTCGCCGCAATGAGCCGTAAACAATAGAGCTGGAGGTCGCGCCGCTGTTGAATCTAGGGAATCATCAGCGCCGCTAGGTCAGCGGCGTCCTCGCCGGCGCAGATCGGTGATATTGATTCGTAGAATGCACCGTCCTGATCACCCCGAATGGAGGACCGTGTTTTGTCTTCTAACATGGCTTTGGATGCGCCGCCTACGATATAGCCCGTGACAGAACCTGCATCGACGTGGTCATCAAATACTGGAATTTGTGGCCACCCGTGCTGTCGAGAGATGTCCCGGGGCCGTAAGTAATAGACGAACTGCCAGTACCAATCGTGATGATGTTCGTTTGCTTTGGTGCGGGTAGTGTACCAACCATAGATAGAGAACTTGTTCAGCATATTGTCGACGGGAGCAAGTCTGTAGCAAAAAGAGGACCGGACCTCGATATCCGTGGGTTCCTCCCCATCTTTGGCGAGACACAAGTCGAATTCGTCCGGATTTACGAAGTTGTCGTCCCTGATGAGATCGTACTCATACAGGTTGTGGCCTGATGCCCGCATCGTGATCCGTTGCTGCAGCCACTCTTTAACAGCAGCATCTGCAAGCTTGCCGCCTATGATGCGGCTTCGGATTACCTGCGGCGGCCGTGGGCGCCCCGCGGGGCTATGTATGTTGATGTGCGCGAGTTTCTGGGCTGCGATGGCAGCAGCTTGGTTGATATCGTTTTGGTCGAAATTCACTCTGACAACAGTGTGCGGATGTGTGCCCCCACACCGCCATACCAGCGTCGATAGCTGCATTGCCCTGTCTCCCTGATCAGGCAAGCGTGTTGATCTAGGCGGCGACTACACCTGCCTGTCGTGCGAGACGCCCCTTTGCATTTTTCTGCTTTTTCTCTGTGCTCACTGTCCTGACGACACCCCTGAGGTCGTGCAGTTGGTAGGAGATGTCGGGGAACGACTGCTGCAGCCGCTTCTCGACCAGTTTGACGGCCAACGGCGACAAGTCGATCCCGATCCACTGACGTCCAAGGTTCTGAGCAGCGTGGGTCGAAGTGCCGCAGCCCGCGAAGGCATCCAAAACCACGTCGCCCTCGTTGCTGCTGGCACCGATGATGCGTTCCAGCAGAATCAGAGGTTTTTGGGTCGGGTAGCCCAGGCGTTCGGCCGAGGCATGCGACAGCGGCGGGATATCCGTCCACAGGGCAGGACAGGGCGTCCCTTCCTGCTCGTGCAGGTAACGCTTGAGATAGGGTCGACCGGACTTCGCCCAAATGATGCGATCATCGCGGTCGAGGGCCTCCACCTTCGGGCGAATCAGTCTCCAGCCCCACTCGGGGGTGTAGCCCTTGTACTCGTAGCAGAGATTAGGCCGGGGACCCATGGACGCGGTACGGATGACCTCATGCAGTCGGTACCGGCCGCGCTCGTCCTCGAAACGGTAGAACTTCCGTACATATTCGGCATTGTGAGCCAGGTAGACGGGGTTCCAAGTGAATCCACGACCGGCATAGAACAGCAGGGTGTCGTGGATATGGGCCCACTTCTTGCTGTCATTGTGGCTGCTGGTGCGTTTCCAGACGATTTCGTTGCGGAAGTTCTCGGCACCGAACACGATGTCCATCAACATCCGCAAGTAGCTGCTGGCGGAGGCATCGCAGTGCAGGTAGATGCTGCCGTTCGGCTTGAGGACCCGGCGAAGTTCAACTAGGCGCACAGCCATCATCACGAGATAGGCGGCGAGCCCGTTGTACTTCATGGTCTTGGCCATGACCGCCAGGAAAGCCGCCAGTTCGGGGTTGCGCTCCCCAGTCTCGTTTAGATAACGAACCGACGTCGCATCCCACTGCCAGGTGTCGACAAAAGCCTGAGTCCGGGAACTCTTAGCCCCGGCCGTGCCGGCCTTGGCTACGAAATCGTAGTTGGCGTTTGAATTGAACGGCGGGTCGAGGTACAGCAGCGAAACGCTCGCGTCGGCGATGTGCCGGCGTAGCACCTCAAGATTGTCGCCCTGGTAAAAGTGGTTCACAGACTGCGCCTGGCGGTGTCGGCGCGGGATAGATGGGAGATTGCGGCCAGAAGGATGGGTTTCTGGACCCAACTCCCCCTAAGTGATCGAATCCTGCCCTGAACTTGCCAGGGGCTGGACCGGTCATCCATGCCGGTAACTCCTGTATACA
>DASXYJ010000054.1:0-3589 GCA_036502565.1 Gammaproteobacteria bacterium | reverse complement strand
CCAGCAGCGCTTCGAACACGTTGCCGCGTGCCAGCGCGACGTCGCGCAGTTGCGCGAGCGCCGTGGCCGCGCGGTCGGCCCCAGCGGCGTTGAAGGCGGCGACGTTGACGATCTGGGCGTCCTTCTCGGCCTCGGTCGATCGGGCGAGCTCAGCTTCGGTCGCGCCCTCGCCGGCGTGCTCGCGGGGGAGGAAGGTGTTGACACCGATCAGGGGGAGCGTGCCGTCGTGCTTGAGGCGCTCGTAGTGCAGCGATTCGTCCTGGATCTTGCCGCGCTGGTACATGGTGTCCATGGCGCCCAAGACGCCACCGCGCTCGGAGATGGCCTCGAACTCCTTGTAGACCGCCTCTTCCACGATGTCCGTGAGCTGGTCGACCACGAAGCTGCCCTGCCAGGGGTTCTCGTTGAAGTTGAGGCCCAACTCACGGTTGATGATGAGCTGGATGGCCACGGCCCGGCGCACGCTCTCTTCCGTGGGCGTGGTGATGGCTTCGTCATAGGCATTGGTGTGCAGGCTGTTGCAGTTGTCGAACAGCGCATACAAGGCCTGCAGCGTGGTACGGATGTCGTTGAACTGGATCTCCTGGGCGTGCAGGGAGCGGCCCGAGGTCTGGATGTGGTACTTGAGCATCTGGCTGCGGGCGCTGGCGCCGTAACGCTCGCGCATGGCCCGGGCCCAGATGCGGCGCGCGACCCGGCCGATGACGGTGTATTCCGGGTCCATGCCGTTGGAGAAGAAGAAGCTCAGGTTCGGCGCGAAGTCATCCACCTTCATGCCTCGGGCGAGGTAGTACTCCACGAGGGTGAAGCCATTGGACAGCGTGAAGGCCAGTTGGGAGATGGGATTCGCCCCCGCTTCCGCGATGTGATAACCGGAGATGGATACGGAATAGAAGTTCCGCACCTTGTGCTCCACGAAGTACTGCTGGATGTCGCCCATCATGCGCAGGGCGAATTCCGTGGAGAAGATGCAGGTGTTCTGGGCCTGGTCTTCCTTGAGGATGTCCGCCTGCACGGTGCCGCGGGCGGTGGTGAGCACGTAAGCCTTGATCTTGTCATAGGTCGCGGCATCCACCAGCTCATCGCCGGTGACCCCTAAGAGCGCCAGCCCAAGCCCGCTGCTGCCCGGGGGCAGCTCGCCGTGGTATTGGGGCCGCTGCTTACTCTTATATATATCCGCGATCTTCTTCTCGGCCGCCGCCCAGCGGGCGGGGTCTTCCTTGAGGTGTTTCTCCACCTGCTGGTCGATGGCGGTGTTCATGAACATGGCCAGGAGCATGGGCGCGGGGCCGTTGATGGTCATGGACACGGAGGTGGCGGGATCGCAGAGGTCGAAGCCGGAATAGAGCTTCTTCATGTCGTCCAGGGTCGCGATGCTGACGCCGGAGTTGCCTACCTTGCCGTAGATGTCCGGCCGCTTGGCGGGGTCTTCGCCATACAGCGTCACAGAGTCGAAGGCGGTGGAGAGCCGCGCGCCCTTCTGGCCATGGCTCAGGTAATGGAAGCGCCGGTTGGTGCGCTCAGGCGTGCCCTCGCCCGCGAACATGCGCGTGGGATCCTCGCCGGTGCGGCGGTAGGGATACACGCCGCCGGTGTAGGGGTAATGCCCCGGCAGGTTCTCCCGCATGAGGAAGCGCAGCAGCTCCGCCCAACCCTGGTGCTTGGGGGCGGCGATCTTGGGGATCTTCTGGTGGGAGAGGGATTCCACATAGTTGGAGCCTTCGATCACCTTGCCGCGTACCTCATAGGTGTAATGCTCGTCGGTGACGGCCTTGAGCCGGTGCGGCCATTCGCGCAGCAGATCGAGGGCTTCCGTCGACAGGCCTTTCACGGCCTCCTGGTAGCGCTGGCGCAGCAGGGTGAGGGTACGGTCGCCGCCCTCTTCCAGATCGCCACTCTTATATAGATGCAGCGCCTCCGGGAGCTTGGGGTCCGACAGCTCCTTCAGGGACTGGTAGAAGTGCTGGGCGCGGCCGGCCGCCTCCGCCTGGCGGTCGATGCCGCCATTGATGCCGCGGCCCTGTTCGGCGATCTCGGCGAGATACCGGACCCGGTTGCCCGGGATGAGCACGGTGGCGCGGGGTTCTTTGAGCGTCGTGTCGACCTTGGGGGTCCACTTGTCTTCCGCGAGCTTGAGCTTGTCCCGCAGGAGGCGGCACAGGTTCACGAACATCCAGGTGACGCCCGGATCGTTGAACTGGCTAGCGATGGTGGGATACACCGGCACCTGCTCGTCCGGCATCTTGAAGGCGGTGCGGTTGCGCTTCCACTGCTTGCGCACGTCGCGCAGCGCGTCTTCCGCGCCGCGGCGGTCGAACTTGTTCAGCACGATCAACTCAGCGAAGTCGATCATGTCGATCTTCTCGAGCTGGCTCGCGGCGCCGTAGTCGCTGGTCATGACGTAGACCGGGAAATCCACCAGGTCGACGATCTGGGAGTCGGACTGGCCGATGCCGGCGGTCTCGACGATGACCAGGTCATAGCCCTGGGCCCGCAGGAAGCCAACGCAGTCGTGGATCATCTCGTTCACGGAGGCGTTCTGGCGGCGGGTGGCCATGGAACGCATGAACACGCGCTTGGAGCGCAGGGCGTTCATGCGGATGCGGTCGCCCAAGAGCGCGCCGCCGCTGCGGCGACGGGTGGGGTCCACCGCCAGCACGGCGATGCGCATCTCCGGGAACGCGTGCAGGAAGCGCAGCAGCAGCTCATCCACCACCGAGGACTTGCCGGCACCGCCGGTGCCGGTGAGGCCGACCACCGGGGTCTTCTTGCCGGCCAGGTCCCATTCCTTGCGCAGCTTGGCGAGCTCAGATTCCGGGAGCGTGCCCTCCTCGATGTTGGAGAGCATCTTGCCGACGGAGATCTCGTCGTCCAGCGTGACCTTGCCGGGGCGCTCGGTGCCGCGGCGGTGCTCGGTGGTGCGCTTGATCACGTCCTCGATCATCTGCACCAGGCCCATGTGCATGCCATCGTTGGGATGGTAGATGCGCTCCACGCCGTAGGCCTGCAGTTCGGCGATCTCTTCAGGTGTAATAGTTCCGCCGCCGCCGCCGAAGACGCGGATGTGGCCCCCGCCCCGCTGCTTCAGCATGTCCACCATGTACTTGAAGTATTCGACGTGGCCGCCCTGGTAGGAGCTGATGGCTATCGCATCCGCGTCCTCCTGGAGGGCCGCCCGCACCACGTCTTCCACCGAACGGTTGTGGCCCAGGTGGATCACTTCCGCGCCCTGGCTCTGGATGAGCCGGCGCATGATATTGATGGCGGCGTCGTGGCCGTCGAACAGGCTGGCGGCGGTGACGAACCGCAGCGGGCTTTTTTCGGTGGCGAGGCCGGCCTCGACCTTCTTCGCGGAGGTGCTCATCGGGGTGCCTTAAAAAGGGTCGGGACGTGGAGACTTATATATAGCTAGATATAGCCCCGCCATTATAAAGGAGGGGGCTTGAACTCGGTCTAAGCCAGCCGCCGCGCGGGGTGCCCCCCGGCTCCCCGGCGCGTATAATGCCGCCGCCCCTGGATAGCCGGGGGCAGATTTTTTATACGGGTCGGGAATTTACCGGGGTTTTCCCCCGGTCCAACGAAGGCCCCG
>DASXYJ010000053.1:0-6670 GCA_036502565.1 Gammaproteobacteria bacterium | reverse complement strand
GTTCTCATTGCGGTGGTTGATCATGGAGGCGAGCGTGGTGGACTTGCCGGAACCGGTGGAACCCACCATCAGCAACAGGCCGCGCTTGTGCAGGATCAGCTCTTTCAGTATCGACGGCAGCTTGAGGTTATCGAACTGCGGCACCGCGGAAGGGATGTAGCGCAACACCATGGCCACGTTGCCGCGCTGCACGAACACGTTGACGCGGAAACGGCCCACGCCTTCCTCGGCGATGGCGAAGTCGCACTCGTGCTTCACTTCGAAGGACTTGCGCTGCTTCTCGCTCATGATGCCGTAGGCGGCGTCCCGCACCAGCTCCGGTGTCAGCAGGGTCTTGCCCACCGGCACCTGCTTGCCCTCGATCTTGATCTTCACCGGCGCGTTGACGGTGAGGTACAGGTCGGAGGCGTTCTTCTCCACCATGAGCTTGAGATAGGGGCTGATGTTCATCGTCGTCCAGTTCCGTGATTCAGTGGCGCGTGGCAGCGGCGCTTAGAGCTTCTGGCCCTTGCCCGGATCGACGAGCTGCATCGAGTCGATGCCCTCATCCACCGGCGCCTTGCCGAGCTTGCTCTCCAGCTTGATGCGCAGGCGCAGCTCGTTCTGCGAGTCGGCGTTGCGGATGGCTTCCTCGTAGTTGATGTTGCCTTCTTCATAGTGGTTGAAGAGGGCCTGGTCGAAGGTTTGCATGCCGAGCTGGGTGGACTTGGACATGATCTCCTTGATCATGGTGATCTCGCCCTTGAAGATCAGGTCCTGGATCAAGGGCGAGTTGAGCAGGATCTCCAGGGCGGCGACGCGGCCCTTGCCGTCGGGCTTCTTGAGGAGCCGCTGCGAGATGATGCCCTTGATGTTGAGCGAGAGGTCCATCAGCAACTGATGGCGGCGCTCTTCGGGGAACAGGTTGACGATGCGGTCCAGGGCCTGGTTGGCGCTGTTGGCATGCAGCGTGGAGAGGCACAGGTGGCCGGTCTCGGCGAACTGCACCGCGTGCTCCATGGTCTCGCGGTCGCGGATCTCACCGATGAGGATCACGTCCGGCGCCTGGCGCAGGGTGTTCTTGAGGGCGATCTCCCAGTTGTCCGTGTCCACGCCCACTTCGCGCTGGGTGATGAGGCAGCCCAGGTGCGGATGCACGTACTCGATGGGGTCCTCGATGGTGATGATGTGGCCCTTGGTGTTCTTGTTGCGGTAGCCCAGCATCGCCGCGAGCGAGGTGGACTTACCGGAACCGGTGCCGCCCACCATGATCACCAGGCCGCGCTTGGACATCACCACTTCCTTCAACACCGGCGGCAGGCCCATCTTGTCGAAGTCCGGGATCTCGGTGGTGATGGTGCGCAGCACGGCGCCGGCGCGGCCCTGCTGCACGAAGGCGTTGACGCGGAAGCGGCCGATGCCCGGCGGGTTGATGGCGAAGTTGCATTCCTTGGAGGCGTCGAACTCCTTGGTCTGGCGGTCGTTCATGATGGCGCGCACCAGCATGCCGGCCTGATCCGGGGTCAGGGGCTTGTCCGTGATCGGCGTGATCTGGCCGTCCACCTTCATGGCCGGCGGGAAGCCGGCGGTGATGAACAGGTCAGAACCCTTGCGCTGGATCATGGCGCGCAAGAGGTCCTGCATGAACTTTATCGCTTGGTCTCTTTCCATCTCGGACTCCGCGCCTCCCCCTGACGGGACACGCTCAGGTGAAGAGTTCTTTCTGAGTCGCCTTGTTGCGCGCCTCTTCCTTGGTGACGATGCCCTTGCGCACCAGGTCCTGCAGGCACTGGTCGAGGGTCTGCATGCCGTGCTGCTGGCCGGTCTGGATCGCCGAGTACATCTGCGCGATCTTGTTCTCGCGGATGAGGTTACGGATGGCGCCGGTGCCGATCATGATCTCGTGGGCCGCGGCGCGGCCGCCGCCGATCTTCTTCAAGAGCGACTGCGAGATCACCGCGCGCAGCGACTCCGAGATCATGGACCGCACCATGTCCTTCTCGGCCGCCGGGAACACGTCCACGATGCGGTCGATGGTCTTGGCGGCGGAGCTGGTGTGCAGGGTGCCGAACACCAAGTGGCCGGTCTCGGCGCCTGACAGCGCCAGGCGGATGGTCTCGAGGTCGCGCATCTCACCCACCAGGATCACGTCCGGGTCTTCTCGCAGTGCCGAGCGCAAGGCTTCGCTGAAGCCGAGGGTGTCGCGGTGCACCTCGCGCTGGTTGATGAGGCACTTCTTGGACTCGTGCACGAACTCGATGGGGTCCTCGATGGTGAGGATGTGGCCGAATTCGCTCTCGTTCTTGTAGTTGATCATGCCTGCTAGCGTGGTGGACTTGCCGGAGCCCGTGGGCCCCGTCACCAGCACGATGCCGCGCGGGTTATCCGCTATCTCCTTGAAGATGTTCGGCGCGCCCAGATCCTCGAGCGAGAGGATCTTGGAGGGGATGGTACGGAACACGGCGGCCGAACCGCGGTTCTGGTTGAAGGCGTTGACGCGGAAGCGCGCCAGGTTGGGGATCTCGAACGAGAAGTCGCACTCGAGGAACTCCTCGTAGTCCTTGCGCTGCTTGTCGTTCATGATGTCGTACACCATGTCGTGTACGTCTTTATGCTCGAGCGGCGGCATGTTGATGCGGCGCACGTCGCCGTCCACGCGGATCATGGGGGGCACACCCGCGGACAGGTGCAGGTCGGAGGCCTTGTTCTTGACGCCGAAGGCGAGAAGTTGCGAGATATTGGCAGCCATGTCTCTCCCCTGAAGATCGACCCTTGAGACCCCTCCCGCCCCCAGGCGGGTGACCGTGGACCCCATTGGGGCCGCGGTCCGGACAGTGGGCTAGAGTATAACGGACTCATTTTGCATAACTAGGCTTCCGCAACCCCTCGAGGACCCCGCCCTGGACGACATAACACGGAACCTCGCCCAGGTCCGCGAGCGCGTGGCAGCCGCCGCGGCGCGCGCCGGCCGCGATCCCGGAGACATCCGTCTGCTGGCGGTGAGCAAGATGCAGCCGGTCCCTGCCCTGGAGGCAGCATGGGCTTCGGGCCAGGGCGACTTCGGCGAGAACTACCTGCAGGAAGCGCTTCCCAAGGTCGCGACCTTCGCCGGCCGGCCCGTCACCTGGCACTTCATCGGTGTGCTGCAGTCCAATAAGAGCCGTGAGGTGGCGGAGCGCTTCCATTGGATGCACACCCTCGACCGGGACAGCATCGCGCGGCGGCTCTCGGAGCAGCGTCCCGACTCCTTGCCTCCACTACAGCTGTGCCTGCAGGTGAACATCTCCGGCGAAGGCAGCAAGGGCGGCGTGGTGCCGGAACGCGTGGCGGAACTGGCGGATGCGGTGGCGCCTTTCCCCCGGCTCAAGCTGCGGGGACTCATGGCCATCCCAGCGCCGGCGCATGACCTCTAGGCCCAACGCGCACCTTTCAAAGTGATGCGTGAACTGCTGGAGGACCTGAAGCGCCGCGGTCATGATGTGGACACCCTCTCCATGGGCATGTCCGAGGATCTCGAGGCTGCCGTCCTCGAAGGCGCAACCATCGTTCGTGTAGGAACGGCGATATTCGGCCAAAGGCCGCCTAAGTAGTAAGCCATCGCGTACGGCATGTGCCGTAAAAACCCTCAGCTTTACGACATTGCAGTATGCTTGCATCCATGTAGAGGGAGATTTGCGTGCTGGATGACCTGCGCATCGCCTTCATCGGCGGCGGCAACATGGCCCGCAGCCTGGTGGGTGGACTGATAGAGAAAGGCTGCAAGCCCGGCCGCATCATCGTCTCGGAACCCAATCCAGAGCAGCGCGCGCTGATCGCCAAGCGTGCGCCGGTACGCATGAGCCCCGACGGCGCCGCGGCGGCCCACGATGCGGACGTGCTGGTGTTCGCAGTGAAGCCCCAGGTGATGCAGGCAGCGGCCAAGGCCGTGGCGGCCGCGGTGCAGAGCCGCAAGCCCCTGGTGATCTCGATCGCCGCCGGCGTCACCGCCGCCGATCTCGACCGCTGGCTGGGCGGCGGACAGGCCATCGTGCGGGTCATGCCCAACACGCCCGCCCTGCTGGGCGCCGGTACCACCGGCCTCTACGCCACGCCGAAGGTGAGCACGGAACAACGCGCCGTGGCCCAGTCGCTCATGGAAGCGGTGGGTCAGGCCCATTGGATAAGCGATGAATCCCTGATGGATGCGGTCACCGCCGTCTCCGGCAGCGGCCCGGCCTACTTCTTCCTGTTGATGGAATGCATGGAGGCGGCGGCCCTGGAACTGGGTCTGCCGGCCGAGACCGCCCGCGCCCTGATCCTGCAGACCGCCGCGGGTGCCGCACGCATGGCCCAGGAGTCCGGCGAAGCGCCGGCCACGCTCAAGCGGCAGGTCACCTCCCCCAAGGGCACCACGGCCGCGGCGCTCGAGGTGTTCGAAGCCGGGAAGTTCGAGGAACTGGTGAAGCGCGCGCTCAGCGCCGCCCGCGACCGCGGCCGGCAACTGGCGAAAGAATCAGGCGAGGACAAAGCATGATGGAGAATTCAGTACATGCCCTGGTGTTCATCATCAACACCGTGCTCGGGCTCTACACCGCGGCGGTGCTGCTGCGCCTCCTGATGCAGCAGGTGCGGGCCGACTTCTACAACCCGCTGGCCCAGGCCATGATGAAACTCACCAACCCGCTGCTGTTGCCGCTGCGCCGGGTGATCCGCCCCTGGCACCGCATCGACCTGGCCTCGCTGGTGCTGGTGGTGCTGCTGCAGTTCGGCAACGTGCTGCTGGTCACCTGGCTCGCCAACCGGGTCGGCTACGGGCTCGCCTATACGCCGGGCTTCCTGCTGATGTGGATGGCGCTGAAGCTGCTCTACATCCTGGTGAACCTGTATTTCTTCACCGTCCTGGTGGAGGTGCTGATGAGCTGGTTCTCCCAGGGGCGCAGCCCCATGGACGGCATGATCCGCCCGGTGAACGCGCCGCTGCTGCGGCCGGTGCGCCGGGTGCTGCCGCCCTTCAGCGGCCTGGATTTCTCGCCGCTGGTGGTGCTGCTGGTCCTGCAGGTCATCGGCTACTTCTTCCTGCCCCACATCTGGCCCTTCATGGGCATCTGAAGCCAGATCCCGGGGCGCGCATAAAAGCCCCGGAAATACAGCTAGAAATCACTTGAAGTCTGGGCTCGCCGCATGCGGCGAGCGCCGCGCCAGGACGGCGCGGCCGGAAGGCGCACCAGGGATGGTCGCAAAACCCCTTTAAAACAGGCTCGAAATCACTTGAAGTCCAGGCATCGCTAGAAGGGCTGTTTTCCTAGGGTGAAAACGCTCAGGGCTCAAAAAAAACCGCGTTTTTCCCGGAAAATACCTACGCACTTGCTCACGCGTGTGCTAAATTTCGCGGCGTGTCCTACTTTTTAGCCATCTAAGAGGAGACCTAAATGGCTGCAAAGAAAAAGGCTGTCGCCAAATCCGCTGCCAAGGCCGTCAAGGCCCCGGCCGTGAATGCCGACAAGCCGTTCACCAAGTCCGAGACCTATGCTTACCTCGCCCACTCGACCGGCCTGAGCCGCAAGCAAGTGGCCTCGATCTTCGAGAACCTGGCTGGCCTCATCGGCAAGAGCCTGGGCAAGAAGGGCCCTGGCATCTACGTGGTGCCTGGCCTGATGAAGGTCAAGGTCGTGCGCAAGCCGGCCACCAAGGAACGTGAGGGCATCAACCCCTTCACGGGCGAGAAGACCATCTTCAAGGCGAAGCCCGCCCGGAACGTGGTCAAGGTGCAGGCCCTCAAGGGCCTCAAGGACATGGTGAAGTAAGCCATTCCGGACCGGAGCCGTGCCCGGGAGGCACGGCTCCGGCACTTGATGGCTTAGGTCGGTATCGAAGTCCGGCATCCCTGCCGGCGGTCTCTATCTCTCTTTCGCTTCTTTCTCTCGCGTCTTGAGCCGCTGCTTCGCGGCATCCTTCTCGCGCATCAGTTCCGCCAGCGGCACGTACAAGAGGTCCGCGAGCTTGTGCATGAGCGCGTCCTCGTGCTTGTCGAGGCGCCCGTCGGCGTAAGCCACATCCCAGAGCATGGCCATGAGCTCACGCTTGGCGGCGGGATCCAGGTGCTGGTTCACGAGGTGGGTGAAGCGGAACAGCGAGACCGTGTGGTCCGCCTCCTGCTGCGCGGCCTTCACCAGCTCCGCCGCATCCCCGGCTTCCAACCCGTAACGCTCCGTGAGCAGTTGACGGGCCAGGTCCAACTCCTCCACGCCTTCGTCGAAGTCGGCGCGGGACATCTCCACCAACAGCGCCGCCGCCGCGACCCGCAGCTCCTGCTGGGGCAGGGGTGCGCGTTGCGCGCCCGGCGGCGGTGCCAAGCTCTTTTCCAGGAACGAGACCAACGAGGAGAACATGTGTTTCTTTGCGCGAGAGCAGATTGGGAAGGTTAAAGAATAGGCAGCCGTCCGCCGCGCCTACGGCGGACGGCTGCAGGCTCGTCAGAAGCCGAAACCCAGCTTGAAGGTGTAGGTGCTGTTGCCGGCAAGATGGTCGTATTCGAGCGCCAGATGCACGCCGAAATTGAAGCCTACACCGGCGAAGAACTCGGTGTTGCCCGCGCCGTAGTCACTCAGACCGGTGGAGGCATCCGGGGAACTGTCGGTCCAGACCTCGCCCACGCCCGCATACGGGGTGACCGGGCCGAAACCCTTGGACACGGAGAGGTCCAGGGTCTTGG
>DASXYJ010000052.1:0-4437 GCA_036502565.1 Gammaproteobacteria bacterium | reverse complement strand
CGACGGCGAGCAGGCGGAGTGGACACGAAGTCCATGAGCATTGCGAGTAGAGCGCAACAAAGCCATGCCAAGCGCAGCAGCTTTTAAGACAATTTTTACTCGAAGAGGGAATCTTCGGATAGCCCTTCGGCTTCGAGTATCTGGCGGAGGCGCTTCAGCGCGTCCATCTGGATCTGCCGCACCCGCTCACGGGTCACACCGATGGAATTTCCCACGTCCTCCAGCGTCCCCTTCTCCTGCCCGTTCAGGCCGAAGCGCTGCTCCACCACCTGCCGCTGCTTCTCGTTCAGCCTGCCCAGCCATCTCTCGATGACCATCTGCATGTCCGCATCCTGCAGCAGGCGCGAGGGATCGGTGTTGTTCTCGTCCGGGATGGCATCCAGCAGCAGGCGCTCGCCGTCGCGGCTGATGGGCGTATCCACGGAGGTGACTCGCTCGTTCAGGCCCAAGAGACGCTTCACGTCCTCAGGTGAGGCATCCATCTCCTTGGCGATCTCCTCCGCCGTGGCATCCCGGTCCAGGGAATTGGCCAGCTTGCGGGCCGCGCGCAGGTAGAGGTTCAGTTCCTTGATGACGTGGATGGGCAGGCGGATGGTGCGGGTCTGGTTCATGATGGCCCGCTCGATGGTCTGGCGGATCCACCAGGTCGCGTAAGTCGAGAAGCGGAAGCCGCGCTCCGGATCGAACTTCTCCACTGCGTGGATGAGTCCGAGGTTGCCTTCTTCTATGAGGTCCAGCAGCGGCAGGCCGCGGTTGATGTACTTGCGGGCGATCTTCACCACCAGGCGCAGGTTGCTCTCGATCATGCGCCGGCGCGCGGACTCGTCGCCGCGCAGCGCCAGGCGGCCGTAGTAGACCTCTTCCTCGGCGGTCAGCAGCGGGGAGTATCCGATCTCGGAGAGATAGAGGCGGGTGGCATCGAGCTGGGCGGCGACCGGCGCGGCCTCGGCCTTGGGCTCATCCTCGGCATCTTCTGCGTCTGCGTCCTCGGCCTCCACCGCCTCCAAGGGCGGCTCGGCATCCTCACCCTCAGCCAGGAGCTCCCCGGCCGGCGGCGCTTCCTCCGCCTCCAGTTCCACCAGGACCTCTTCGTCCTGCGCGTTCTGGCCGGGGCGGTTCACGCAAGTGACCGCAGCTGACGGGAGTTCATGGACCGGGACATGGCTCAATCTTGCAACGCATGGCGTCCGGGCGCAAGTCTGCTATTTCCTGGGAAGGTAGGACAGCGGATCCACGGGGTTACCGTTGTAGCGTATCTCGAAGTGCAGCACCGGCCGGTTGTCCCGGCCCAGGCCCATGGTCGCGATGCGATCGCCGACGTGCACCAAGTCACCCTCTTTCACCAGCATCTGGTCGTTGTCCGCATAGGCGGAGAGGAAGGCATCGCTGTTCTTGATGATGATGAGCTTGCCATAGCCCACGATGCCGCTGCCGGCATAGACCACCCGGCCGCCGCTGGCGGCGTGGATCTCCGCGCCCTGCTGGGCTGTGATATCCATGCCCTTGGCGAGGCTGTTGCCCGCGTGGAACTCCCGCACCACTCGCCCCTCCACCGGCCAGGCCCACTGCAGCGGACCGGAAGACGGAGGCAGGCTCGCATCCACGCGCCTGGCGGTGGTGGCGCCAGTCGCCGGCTTGCGCAGCGCCGACGCGGGCGCCGCCAACACCAGCTTGTCACCGGGATGGATGCGGTAGTCGGAGCCGAGATGGTTCCAGGCGGAGACGTCGTGGTAATCGAGTCCGTAACGCCAGGATATGGAATACAGGGTGTCGCCGGGCTTCACCACATATGAGGTGGGAGCGGATTCCACCGGCCGGCCTTCCTGGGGCGTGTTCCATTGCAGCGCACCGGCGCAGCCGGTCAGCAAGATGAAGGCGACGCAGGTCAGGAGATGCTTCACTCCAGCCCTCCCAGGAGCGGCACGAAGCTCACCTTCTCCAGCACCTGACGGTCGAACTTGTCCGCGCTGCGGCGGGTGACGAGCAGCAGGTCTTGGTCGCCGCCGGGCCCCACGGGGATGACGAGCCGCCCGCCTACCGCGAGCTGCTCCATCAAGGCCTGCGGCACTTCTTCCGGCGCGGCGGTGCAGAGGATGCCGCCATACGGCGCGTGTTGGGGCCAACCCCAACCACCATCCGCGTGGCGGAAGAACACGTTACGGATGTTGATAGAGGACAGGGTCTGGCGTGCGCGCTGCGAGAGCGCCGCCAGGCGCTCCACGGTATACACGCGTTTCACCAGCGACGAGAGTATCGCGGTCTGGTAGCCGCAGCCGGTACCCACTTCAAGCGCCTGCTCGACGTCTCCCGCGTCCAGCAAGACTTCGGTCATGCGCGCCACGATATAGGGTTGGGAGATGGTCTGGCCCAGGCCGATGGGCAGCGCCGTGTCTTCATAGGCGCGGCTCGCCAGGGCCTCATCCACGAACAGATGCCGGGGCGTGGAGCGGATCAGGCTCAGCACCCGTCCGTCCTTGATGCCCTGCTCCTTGAGGCGCGCCACCAGCCGGTCGCGGGTGCGCGCCGAAGTCATGCCGATGCCGCGCGCTTCGCTCACGGCAGCTCCATGCCGCGCAGCCACTGGGACAGGTTGTCGAGCGCGGTGTGGCGCGTGAGGTCGATCTGGATGGGCGTCACGGAGATGCAGCGGCGGCGGATGGCGTTGAAGTCCGTGCCCGGACCCGCATCCTGCTCGGCACCCGGAGGCCCGACCCAATAGATGGGACGGCCGCGAGGATCGGAATCCTTCAGCACCGGTTCGGAACGGTGGCGGTGCCCCAGGCGCGTGGCCTCCACGCCCTGGATCTCTTCCCAAGGCAGATCCGGCACGTTCACGTTGAGGATGGTATCCGCAGGCAGGGGATGCGTCTGCAGTCGCTTCACCAGATCACAGGTGAAACGCGCCGCGGAAGCATAGTGCCTAGCATTGGACGGATCCAGGACCAGGGACACGGCCACCGCCGGGAATCCCAGGAAGCGCCCTTCCATGGCAGCGGCCACGGTGCCGGAGTACAGCACGTCGTCCCCCAGGTTGGCGCCGGCGTTGATGCCGGAGACCACCATGTCGGGGGATTCATCCAACAGCCCGGTGATGGCCAGATGCACGCAATCGGTGGGAGTGCCGTCCACGGCGATGAGGCCGGGGGCATGCTGGCGGATGCGCAGGGGGGCATCCAGGGTCAGGGAATTGCTGGCACCGCTGCGATTGCGGTCCGGAGCCACCACGGTGACGGAGGCGAAGGCCTTGAGGGCCTCGGCCAGGGCGCCGAGGCCTTCGGCGCTGTAACCATCGTCGTTGCTCTGCAGGATCCTCACCCGACTCCCCGGAACATATGCATTATCATGCCTAGGATACCGTAAAGACCGGTCCCGACCCATGCGCTCCAAGCACGAACTCAGCGAGGAAGAACGCCAGCTCTTCCGTCAATCCGTGAAGGGCGCGAAGCCCCTGCGTCACAAGAAGAAGGCGCCGTCGCGCAAGCCCAAACCCCTGCCCCGCGCCCGCTTCGCCGACCAGGAACGCCGTGACGTGCTGGAAGAGAGCCTGCGGCTGGACCTGCATGATGGCGAGCCCTTCAGCGGTGAAGACCTCTGGTACGCCAAGCCGGGGGTGCAGCTGGCCCTGATGCGCAAGCTGCGCCGCGGCCAGTTCAGCGTCCGGGCCGAACTGGACCTGCACGGCATGCGCAGCGAGGATGCGCGGGCGGTGGTGGCGGAATTCCTGCTGGACGCGGCAGACCACGGCTGGCGCTGCGTGCGGATAATCCACGGCAAGGGCCTGGGTTCAGGCCCTCGAGGTCCGGTGATAAAACAGAAGCTGGGAGGCTGGCTGCGCCAGCGCAAGAACGTGATGGCTTTCTGCTCCGCGAGACCGGCGGACGGCGGAACGGGCGCCCTGTACGTACTGCTCGGTAAGAATTAAGACGACTTCCCTGTCGAAGAAGGTTCCGGCCCCTCCTGGGGCCGGGTTACTTTTGGCGCGCCAAAAGTAACCAAAAACGCCCGGCCGAAGCGCGGGCCGCGGAAGCCGCGACTCCCCTGCGCTTCTCGCTCGCTACGCAGCTTCACACACGAGGCTCCCTGCCTCGCGTGTGAAGGCGCCGCCGTCCTGGCGGCGCCCTTCGGCTTGACTTGCTCGTTGCGATGCTCGGCTCGCGCTACGGGGGCAAGAGGAAGAGGCGCGAGTTCTTCCCAACCCCTAAGGAGGCCGCCGAGCACCGCAGCGAACAAGGTCGGCCCGCAGGGACGAAGGCAGGAGGCCGAGTCCGCGCGAAGGGCCAGGGAAGGCCCGTGAGCGCGGCCCCGCAGTTCGCCAGGCGCGCAGGGCAGCCCGCTTCGGGCCGGCATCCAGGGGAAGCGTTTCTTTGGCCACTTTCTTGTCGCGACAAGAAAGTGGCTCGCTCCCGGGAGGGAGCGAAAAGGTTTTCGACAGGATGT
>DASXYJ010000051.1:0-8286 GCA_036502565.1 Gammaproteobacteria bacterium | reverse complement strand
TCCGGCACGCGCTTCTTCGAGTTCATGCAGGCCATGCTGGTGCCCACGTTCATCGCCGCCGGCTGCCTGCTGCTGTTCACGCTGCTGGCTTTCCGGCCCCGTCCCATCGTGTTGCAACCGGTAGGCGGATCCATCCAGGTGCGCTGGCGGCTGTTCGCGCTCTCCGCCTGCCTGTTCATCCCCTTCATCGTGGCGGCGGATCTGCGTCACGCCGGCTGGGCTTTGCTCGCTGTAGCGCTGTTATACGTGGCCTTCTATCGTCCGGTGCTGCGGCGCCTGGATTGGCCGCTGCTCCTGGTATTCCTGCTGATGTTCGTGGACCTGCGTCTGGTCGCGGGCCTGCCGGCGGTGGCCGGATGGCTCGTGCATCTCGACCTGGCCCGCGCCGGGAACCTGTATCTCGCCGGTGCTGGTCTGTCGCAGTTCATCAGCAACGTGCCCACCACCATCCTCTTGTACGGCTATTCGCCCGACTGGCGCGCCCTGGCATGGGGCGTGGACATGGGCGGCTTCGGCCTGGTGGTGGGGTCCCTCGCCAACCTCATCGCCCTGAGGTTGGCGGGGAGCCGCGGCAGCTTCCTGACTTTCCATGCCTGGGCCGCGCCGTTCCTGCTCCTGGCGGGCGGCCTGGGCTATGCGTGGCTGGTGATCCACGGCGGCGGGTAATAAAAGGTAAAATACCGCCATGAAACCGCACTTGACCCTGCACAGCAGTTCCCCGGTTCCGGCCGCCGCCGGTGCGCGCCGCGTGGTGACGCTGCCCGGCCGCTTCGGCATGCGGCTCGGCGGTGAATTGCAGGACGTGCAGGTGGCCTACGAGTCCTGGGGCAAGCTGAGTGCCGGCAAGGACAACGTGCTGCTCCTGTTCACCGGCCTCTCACCTTCGGCCCACGCCGCCTCCAGCGGTGAAGACCCTTCCACCGGCTGGTGGGAGGAGATGCTGGGACCCGGCAAGGCCATCGACACCCACAAGTTCCACGTGGTGTGCGTGAACTCCCTGGGCAGTTGCTACGGCTCCACCGGTCCCGCGTCCGTCGACGCGCGCACCGGCAAGCCGTACGGGCCGGCGTTCCCGAAGCTCACCATCGAAGACGTGGCGGCCGCGGCGCATGCGCTGTTGGAGAGCCTCGGCATCCCGCGGGTGCGGGTGTGCATGGGCCCCTCCATGGGCGGCATGAGCGCGCTCGCTTACACCCTGATGTATCCCGCCGAAGTGGACGTGCTGGTGAGCATCTCTTCCGCCACCCACTCGGAGCCTTTCTCCATCGCGGTGCGCGCCCTACAGCGCGAGCTGATCCGCAGCGACGGCGCCTGGGCCGGCGGCCACTATGCGGCGGGCGAGGGTCCCCGTGAGGGTATGCGCCTCGCGCGCAAGCTGGGCATGATCTCCTACCGTTCCGCCAAGGAATGGGGCGAGCGCTTCGGCCGCGAACGGGCCAAGGATGCCGGCATCGATTCGTTCGGCATCGAGTTCGAGATCGAGTCCTATCTCGAGTCACGCGCCCAGTCCTTCGTCGGCGCCTTCGATCCCAACTCCTACCTCTACCTCTCCCGCGCCATGGACCTCTTCGACGTGGCGGAGCATGGCGGCAGCGACGACAAGGCCTTCAAGCGCATGCACCTGAAGCAGGCGCTGATAGTCGGTGTGGAGACCGACATCCTGTTCCCCCTGCACCAGCAGCAGGCCCTGGCGGACGCATTGAAGCGCGCCGGTGTGGACGCCCGCTTCGAGGCGCTGGCCTCCAAGCAGGGACACGATTCCTTCCTGGTGGACATGGAAAGGTTCCGCCCCGCGGTCGGCGAATTCCTGGCCACGTTATAATGAACGCCATGCCAGCCATCGATTTCTCCGGGGCGGATCGCCTGATCCCCCAGCTCGACGCGGCCGTGCGCCGCGCGGAGCCGCGGGCCACCACCCACGCCATCAAGGACCTGCTCTGCGAGATGTTCCGCAACCGCGGCATGGACCTGCCATCCAGCGTGTGCCAGCCCTGTGAGGGCAGTTACGCCAGACGCCTCCTATATAAGAGCCCGGATCTCGGCTACACCGTGGTGGCCATGACCTGGGGGCCGGGGCAGGGCACCGTGATCCATGACCATGCCGGCATGTGGTGCGTGGAAGGGGTATGGCAGGGCCAGATCGAGGTGCAGCAGTTCGAGATGCGCGAGCGCCAGGGCGAGCGTTTCCGCTTCGAACATTGCGGCACGGTACAGGCCGGTACCGGCTCCGCCGGTTGCCTGATCCCGCCCCATGAATACCACCTCATCCGCAACCCGCTGCCGGACCAGAACGCCGTGTCATTGCATATCTACGGCGGTGAGATGGAAAACTGCCACGTCTTCGAGCCGCAGGAAGGCGGCTGGTATCAGCGGAAGAATAAACCGCTGTCTTACAGCCTCTAAATCTTCTTCGATCTAGTGATGCGTGATGGCTGCGGGTGCGGAAGTGCTCATGGCCTTCGGCGCTGTCTGCGTGGCGGCGGCGGGAGATGCAGCAGTCGCCGCGGCCGGCACGGTCGCGGAAGGCGGCGGCGTGGTGGGCGGAGGCGTGTGGCCGTTGCTCCCCAGGAACACATGGGGATCCACCGGGACTTCGTTCAGGCGCACCGTCCAGTGCAGGTTTGGACCCGTGGTGCGGCCGGTGGCGCCGATCTTCGCCACCAGTTGCCCGCGTTTCACCATCTGGCCCGGGCTGACCTTGATCTTGCTCAGGTGGCAGTAGACGCTGAACAGGCCCTGGCCCATATCCAGGGTGAGCGTCTTGCCGCAGTAATAATAGTTGCCCACGTCCGCCACCCGCGCATCTGCCGGAGCGTCCACTGCCGTGCCGGTGGGCGCGGCGATGTCGATGCCGCTGTGGGGACTCTTGGGTTCGCCGTTCAGCACGCGCTTCAAACCGAAGGTGCTGGTCTCGGGGCCCTTCACGGGCCAGATGAACGAGAGCCCGGGCTTGTGGATGTCCCGCCAGCCGCTGGTGACCTTGGCGAGATGCTGCTGCTCCCGGTCGATGCGCTCCAGCTGTTCCGGGGTGGGGTTCACCATCTCCGGGTTGGCGATGGTGAGGGACTGCACCGCATAGGCTTTCGGCATCACCGTGAAGCCCACGTGGATGTCCGTGGATCCCGGCATGTTCACGTCCAGCATCTTGCCGCCGGGCACCGTATCCAGACTCAGGCCCACCAGCGCATACCAGTGACTTTCGTGCTTCACCACCATGACCTTCTGGCCGGAGAACTCCACATGGGGCGCATGGTCGCTGGCGGGGAGCGCCACCACCGCCACGCCACCCGGCACGGCATCGTCCAAGGGGAAGGTGACGGACGCGGCCCAGGTTAGGGCAGGCGCACAGAAGAGTAGGGCTGCCAGACGTCTCATTTCTTCTCTCCAGGAAGCACGGACTTCACTTCCGCTGTGAACAAACCGTCGGCGAGGCGGGTAGACACACTCTGCCCGGCCCGCACCGCCGATATATGGCTGAGGGTCGCGCCGCCCGCCGCATCGCTGACGATGGCGTAGCCGCGATTGAGGGTGGCGAGCGGGCTCACCGCATCCAGGGCGCGCATGGACAGGGCCAGGCGGTTGGCGATACGGGTCACGTGCGCGCGAGCCCCGCCGCGCAGCCGCACATCGAGGCTGGTGAGGCGATCCGAGGCCCGGCGCAACTGCTGCACCGGGCTGTGGGCGTAGAGCGCAGCTTGCAAGGCGGCGAGCCGAGAGCGTTCATGCCGGAGATGCGTGCGGGCGGAACGGGCGAGGCGCAGCTGCAGTTCATCCAGGCGCTGGCTGCGGTCGCGAAGCATCCGGGAGGGGTGCAGTTGCTGGAGGCGTTCGCCGCACCATTCCAGGCGCCGGCGCAGGTGCTGCAGTAGGCGCAGCTGGCTCTGGTGCAGGCGTCGCGCGCGCTGAGCCAGGTGGCGCTGCCATTCACCCATATCCGGCGTCACCAGTTCCGCGGCGCCGGTGGGCGTGGGGGCGCGCAGGTCGGCGGCGAAGTCGGCGATGGTGAAGTCGATCTCGTGGCCGACGCCGCTCACCAGCGGAACGCGGCTGGCTCGGATGGCGCGGGCCACCGGTTCCTCATTGAAGGCCCAGAGGTCTTCGAGCGAGCCACCGCCCCGGGCCAGGATCAGCACGTCGCATTCCGCGCGCTCCGAGGCCCTGGCGATCATGGCGGCGATCTTGGCCGCGGAGCCTTCACCTTGTACGGGCGTTGGGTATAGGACGACCCGGGCTATCGGATAGCGGCGGCGGATGACCGTGAGTATGTCGTGCAGGGCGGCGCCGGAAGGCGAGGTGATGACACCGATGCGGCGCGGCGCCGACGGCAACGGGCGCTTGAGTGCTGCGTCGAATAGCCCCTCTTTCGCCAGCCGCGCCTTCAGCTCCTCGAAGGCCCGCTGCAGTGCGCCGTGACCGGCTTCTTCCAGGTGCTCGGCGATGAACTGGTAGTCACCGCGGGGTTCGTAGAGGCTGACCCGGCCCCGCACCAGCACTTTCGTGCCGTCTGCCGGCTTGAAGCGCAGCAGCTGGCTGCGGTTGCGGAACAGGGCGCAGCGCACCTGGGCCTGGGAATCCTTGAGGGAGAAATAGAGGTGGCCGGAGGCGGGCCGCGCCAGGTTGGATATCTCGCCCTCCACCCAGAGCAGCGGGAAACCGCCTTCCAGGAGGCCGCGGGCGGCGCGGTTCAGGTCCGAGACGCTCAAGACGCGGCGCTCGGGGAAGAGTCCCTCGGCGGTGGGGCTGGCCATGGCGCCATCATAGCAAGGCGGGGCAGGCCGGAATTTACCCGGAGCGGCGGAAAAGTTTATAATGCCGGGTTTTACCGTAACGCAGCCCGGAGCCCGCATGCGTATCGTCCAGGAAGCCCTCACCTTCGACGACGTCCTCCTCGTGCCTGCGTATTCGGACGTGCTGCCCCGCGACGTCAAGCTCGCCACCCGCCTCACCCGCAACATAACCCTCAACATCCCGCTGATCTCCGCCGCCATGGACACCGTGACCGAGGCGCGCCTGGCCATCACCTTGGCCCAGGAAGGCGGCATCGGCATGATCCACAAGAACATGACCGCCCAGGAGCAGGCGGCCCAGGTGCGGATGGTCAAGAAGTTCGAGAGCGGCGTCATCAAGGACCCGTTCACGGTCACTCCCAGCACCACCATCGGCGAAGTGATGAAGCTCACCCGCGCCCGTGACATCTCCGGCGTGCCGGTGGTGGACGGCCAGCAGCTGGTGGGCATCGTCACCAGCCGCGACCTGCGCTTCGAGACCCGCTACGACGAGCCGGTCTCCAAGATCATGACCGGCAAGGACCGCCTGATCACGGTGCAGGAAGGCGCCGACAAGGAAGAGATCCTCGGCAAGCTGCACCAGTTCCGCATCGAGAAGGTACTGGTGGTGGACAAGGCCTTCCAACTGCGCGGCATGATCACCGTCAAGGATATCCAGAAGGCCAAGGACTACCCCAACGCCTGCAAGGACGAGCACGGCCGCCTGCGGGTGGGCGCCGCCGTCGGCACCGGCGCCGACACCGATGAGCGCGTCGCCGCGCTGGTGGAGGCGGGCGTAGACGTCATCGTGGTGGACACCTCCCACGGCCACAGCAAGGGCGTGCTGGACCGGGTCGCCATGGTCAAGAAGAAGTACAAGGAGCTGCAGGTCATCGGTGGCAACATCGTCACCGCGGCGGCCGCAGAGGCCTTAGTTGAAGCGGGAGCTGATGGCGTGAAAGTGGGCATAGGCCCAGGGTCCATCTGCACCACCCGCATCGTGGCGGGCGTGGGCGTGCCGCAGATCTCCGCGGTGGCCAACGTGGCGGAGGCGCTCGCCAAGAAGGGCGTGCCCCTCATCGCTGACGGCGGCATCCGCTACTCGGGTGATGTGGCCAAGGCCATCGTGGCCGGCGCCTACTCGGTGATGATCGGCGGCATGTTCGCCGGCACCGAGGAAGCCCCGGGCGAGGTGGAGCTCTACCAGGGCCGCTCCTACAAGTCTTACCGCGGCATGGGTTCCTTGGGCGCCATGGCCCAGAAGCAGGGTTCCGCCGACCGCTACTTCCAGGACCCGACGGAAGAAGTGGAGAAACTGGTGCCGGAAGGCATCGAAGGCCGCGTGCCCTACAAGGGCTCGCTGGTGGCCATCGTGCACCAGCTCATGGGCGGCCTGCGTTCCAGCATGGGTTACACCGGTTCCAAGGACATCGAGACCATGCGCACCCGCCCGCAGTTCGTGCGAATCACCGGTGCCGGCATGCGTGAGAGCCACGTCCACGACGTGACCATCACCAAGGAAGCACCGAACTACCGCTCTGAATGACGACGACTAAGGAAGGCCGCCCAGCGGCCTTCCGGCTATTAGGGAGGCCGAAGACTTGAGCCAGCAGAACATACACAGCGACCGCATCCTGATCCTGGACTTCGGTTCCCAGTGGACCCAGCTCATCGCGCGCCGGGTGCGGGAGATCGGCGTGTTCTGCGAGGTGCACCTGCCGGACATGAGCGCCGAGGCCCTCAAGACCTTCGCTCCCAAGGGCGTGATCCTCTCCGGCGGCCCGGAGTCGGTGGTGGGCGACGCGGTGCCGAAGACCTCCAAGGCGGTATTCGAACTCGGCGTGCCGGTGCTGGGCATCTGCTACGGCATGCAGGACATGGCGGCGCAGCTCGGCGGCAAGGTGCTGCCCGGTACCCACCGCGAGTTCGGCATGGAGAATATGACCGTCACGGCACCCTCGCGGCTGCTGGATGGCCTCAGCGACGGGCAGCGCGACGGCAAGACCTTGCTGCACGTGATGATGAACCATGGCGACTCCGTGACTGAGTTGCCGCCGGGCTTCACCCGTACCGGTCTCTCCCAGGATGCCTCCTGCGCCGCCATGGCGGATGAGTCGCGCCGCTTCTACGGCGTGCAGTTCCATCCGGAAGTCACCCAGACCCTGCAGGGCGGCAAGATCCTGTCGCGCTTCGTGCTGGAACTCTGCGGCTGCAAGGCCCTGTGGAACTCCAGCAGCATCATCGAGGACCGCATCGCCGCGGTCCGCGCCCAGGTGGGCAAGGACCACGTGCTGCTAGGCCTGTCTGGTGGCGTGGATTCCTCGGTGGTGGCGGCGTTGCTGCACAAGGCCATCGGCAAGCAACTGACCTGTGTATTCGTGGACACGGGCCTCCTGCGCCTGCACGAGGGCGACCAGGTGATGGAGACCTTCGCCAAGCACATGGGCGTGAAGGTGATCCGCGTCGATGCGGAAGCCCGTTTCCTCAAGGAACTGGCCGGCGTCGCGGACCCTGAGGCCAAGCGCAAAGTGATCGGCCGGGTGTTCGTGGAGATCTTCGAGGAGGAGTCCCTCCAGATCCAGGACGCCAAGTGGCTGGCCCAGGGCACCATCTATCCGGACGTGATCGAGTCCGCCGCCGCCAGCGGCAAGGCCCACGTCATCAAGTCACACCACAACGTGGGCGGGCTGCCGGCCCACATGCGCCTCAAGCTGGTGGAGCCCCTCCGGGAACTGTTCAAGGACGAGGTGCGCAAGATCGGCATGGAACTCGGCCTGCCCCAGGAGATGGTGTATCGCCACCCCTTCCCGGGTCCGGGCCTGGGGGTGCGCATCCTGGGAGAGGTGAAGAAGGAGTTCGCCGACCTGCTGCGCCAGGCCGACCACATATATATAGAGGAGCTGCGCAGGGCAGAGCTCTACGACAAGGTGAGCCAGGCCTTCGCGGTGTTCCTGCCGGTGAAGTCCGTGGGCGTGCAGGGCGACGGCCGCCGCTATGAATACGTGGTGGCCTTGCGGGCCGTGGAGACCATCGACTTCATGTCCGCCCGGTGGTCGCAGCTGCCCTATGAGTTCCTCGACCAGGTATCCCGCCGCATCATCAACGAGACCAAGGGCGTCTCGCGGGTGGTCTACGATATCTCCGGCAAGCCGCCCGCGACCATTGAATGGGAATGAACTCCGAAGACCAGAAGTGGATGCGCGAGGCCCTGTTGCTGGCACGCCAGGCGGAAGCCGCCGAGGAGGTGCCAGTGGGCGCGGTGCTGGTGAAGGATGGCGAGCTCATAGGTTCCGGTTTGAACCAACCCATCGGGGCCCATGATCCCACCGCCCATGCCGAAGTCATGGCCATGCGCGCGGGTGCGCAGAAGCTGGGCAATTATCGCCTCACCGGCACCACCCTATATGTGACCCTGGAACCCTGTGCCATGTGTGCCGGTGCTCTGGTGCATGCACGGGTAGCGCGGCTGGTCTATGGCGCTGCCGATCCCAAGACCGGGGCCGCCGGCTCGGTGTTCGAT
>DASXYJ010000050.1:0-5180 GCA_036502565.1 Gammaproteobacteria bacterium | reverse complement strand
GAGGCCTTCGAGCGTTTCAGCTACTACGGTCTGCGCGCGCTCCTGATCCTCTATCTCCTGGACGCGGTGACCACCGGCCGCGGCGGACTCGGACTCACGGACCACGAAGCCGCGGGCATCTATGCCCTCTACGTGGGCTTCGTGTATCTCCTGGCGCTGCCCGGCGGCTGGATCGCGGACCGGCTCATCGGCCAGCAGCAGGCGGTCTTCTACGGCGCCATCCTCATCGCCTGCGGCCAGTTCGCCCTGGCGGTGCCCTCCGGCGGTCTCCCCTGCGGCGTCCTGGGACTGGTGCTGATCGTGCTTGGCACCGGACTCCTCAAGCCCAACGTCAGCGTCATCGTCGGCCAGCTCTATCCGGAAGGCGGCGTGCGCCGCGACGCCGGTTTCTCCATCTTCTACTCAGGCATCAACCTCGGCGCCTTCGTCGCGCCGCTGCCGGTCAGCTGGGTGGCCGAGCGGTTCAACTGGCACTGGGGCTACCTGCTCTGCGGCATCGTGATGCTGGGCGGCGCCTTCTGGTTCCGCTCCACCAAGCACTGGCTCAACGGCGCCGGTTCCGCGCCCACCCTGAGCGGCGATGCGGCGCGGGACGCCGCCCTGCAGCGTCGTGGCTGGACCGCGGTGGCGGTGGCCATGCTGGCCCTGGCGCTGGGAGGCATCGCCCTCTGGCTCGGCGGGTTCAGTTTCGACCCCAACACCGTGGCGGGCTACACCGGCTGGGGCATCTTCGTCGCGGCGGTGCTGTTCTTCGCCTACATCCTGATCTTCGGCGGGCTCACCAGCGTGGAGAAGAAGCGGGTGGTGGTGATCTTCCTGCTGTTCGCCGGCGCGGCGCTGTTCTGGACCGGTTTCGAGCAGGCCGGCTCTTCCTTGAACATCTTCGGCGAACGCTACACCGACCGGCAGACCTTCGGCTTCGGTCCCCCCGGGTTCCCGGCCGGCTGGTTCCAGAGCGTGCAGCCCTTCTTCATCATCACGCTCTCGCCCTTCGTGGGTTATCTCTGGATCAAGCTCGCGGCGCGGAACCTCAACCCCTCCACGCCGGTGAAGTTCGCCTTCGGCCTCATCCTGATGGCGGTGGGCTTCCTGGTGATGGTGGGCGCGGCCAAGGTGGTGGCCCATGGCGCGCTGGCCACGCCTTACTGGCTCATCGTCACCTACTTCTTCCACACCGTGGGTGAGCTGTGCCTGAGCCCGGTGGGCCTCTCCGCCGTCACCAAGCTCGCGCCGCCGCGCTACGTCAGCCAGATGATGGGCACCTTCTTCATGGGCCTGTCGCTGGGTAACGTGTTCGCCGGCCTCATGGGCGGCAAGCTGGATCCCAGCCAGCTCGACCAGATGCCCGCGGTGTTCATGCAGATCGTGTATCTCGGCGTGGGCGCGGGGCTGGTGTTCCTGGTGTTCAGCCGGCCCATCAAGAAGCTCATCGGGGGCGCGGAATGAAAGCCAACGCACTGCACATCCCGGCCCTGATGGGTTTGCTGGCCTGCCTCAGCGCCTGTAGCTCGCTGCAGGGCAAGCAGGTGAACGGGGTCTACACTTCTCCTGACGGCGAATTCTCGGTGATGGTGCCCCGCGTCTTGGACGTGGAGACCACTGATGGCGTGGTGGGCCCGTCCAAGCGCTTCGTGGATTTCTCCATGGGACCATACTGGACCGCAGAAGGCGCTTATTCGGTGGAGTGGTACAAGCTGGGTAAGCTTTATGCCACGGATGCGGATTTCATCAAGGACACCCGGGAGTTCCTCCCGTCCCTGGTCGCGGATTCGGTCAACCCGTCGTTCAAGCCACAGCAGACCGAGGACATCCAGGTCAATGGCCACCCTGCAGTACGGTTGGTCGCGGAAGGCGTGGATGGCGGCATCGACGCTTACTGGGTAGCCACTTCGATCGACTTTGGAGATCGCATCGCTATCTCGATCATGTTGGTGCCGAAGCGTGATGAGCCCCGATACTATGGGCCGCCCAGCAGCGATGCCGCGCCGCTCTATGGCAGCTATCCGGCCTTCACCAACTCCATCACCCGGCACTAAAAAAGAAAGCCCCCTGCGAAGGGGGCTTTCTGTTTTTTGCCTTTTGACCCGCGTCACTTCTTGGCGAGGTTCTCCAACCAGCGATAGGTGAAGAAGATCACCGCGGCGAAGCCGATGCCGGCAGCGAGCATGGTCAGGTTCACGCCGCCGATGGCGTAGCCCGCAGCCGCGTCGCCCAGCACCCCGGCGGGGAAGGGATCGCCGCTGAAGGCCACCCAGGCGGTGAAGCCCACCGCCAGCACGCTCTCGCCGACGATCAGGCCTGAGGCCAGCAGCGTGCCGAGTTGCTTCATGGCCTCGGCCTTGCGGCCCGGCTGGCGATCGGCGCGCTTGTCGAATATCCAGCCCACCACCGCGCCCACAGTCACCATCAGCGTCGAGACGGTGGGCAGGTAGATGCCGAGGCCGACTGCCAAGGGCGGCAGCCGGTAGCGGGTCTGCTTCGACAACACGAAGTCGAGGACGATGACCACCACACCGATGATCACGCCGGTGCCCATCAGCAGCCACTTCTCCGCGTCGTTCTGGATCACCGCGGACCCCAGGGCCGAGATGAGTCCCGCCTGGGGAGCCGGCAGCGCGTGCGCGCCGGCGCCGGGAGCGCCCACGAAGCCGTAGGCCTTGTTCACCAGGTCCAGCACCGGGGCGATGACGAGCGCGCTGGCGATGACGCCGATGACCAGGGCCCACTGCTGTTTGGCGGGGGTCGCGTCCACCAGCTGGCCGGTCTTCAGGTCCTGCAGGTTGTTGTTGGCGATGGCCGCCACGTTGAACACCACCGCGGTCACGAACAGCGAGTAGGCCACCAGCGCCTTGCCCATCTCCGGCGGCAGCGCGGACTTCACCGTCACCACCAGGAACAGCGCGGTGATGGCCACCACTAGGATGCCGATGCCCGACAACGGGCTATTCGATGCACCGATCAGCCCGGCCATGTAGCCGCACACCGTGGAGACCAGGAAGCCCACCACCACCACGATGAAGATGCCGCCGATGGTCAGCAGCAGCGCGTGATCGCCGAGGCCGGCGCTGGTGGCGAAGTTCCACAGCAGCCAGCAGATGGGCAGGATGCAGATCACCGAGATGATGCCCACCTGGTCCACCGGGATGTCGAGTTCGGTGCGGGCCAGGGTGTCGCCCTTGCCGGTCTTGCGCGCCTTGGAGGAAGCCATGGCGCCGCGGATGCCGCCGATCACCGGCTTCACCAGCTTGATGAGGGTCCAGATGGCGGACACCGCGATGGTGCCGGCGCCCACGAAGCGCACGTAGTGGCTCCAGGTCCCGCCCGCCAGTGCGCCCGCGTCACCGGCCGCCGGATGCAGCGCGCTGAAGTGCGGCACGCCCCAGGCCCAGCCGATGATGGCGCCCACGAACATGGCCACGCCCACGGTGATGCCCACCAGGTGGCCGATGCCGAACAAGGCCAGCGAGAGCTGGAAGTCGAAGCCCGAGACCGGCGCCTGCTCGTCCTTGCCGAGGCGGAAGTTCGCCGCCACGTCGCCGTGGAAGAGGCGCGTCTGCACGAACACCAGGAACACCGCCGAGACCAGCGAGCCCACCAGCACGGCCTTCAGGCCCTTGCCGCCGGACTCCACCGAGTCCTTGTCCGCCACGTCGCCGGAACCCACCTTGATGACTTCCGCGCAGGCGGTGCCTTCGGGATAAGGCAGGTCGGATTCCGTCACCAGCGCGCGGCGCAGCGGGATGGAATACATCACGCCCAGGATGCCGCCCGTGGCGCAGATGGCCACCGATTCCCAGTAGGGGAAGCCGGTCCACCAGCCGATCATGATGAAGCCCGGCAGCACGAAGATGATGGAGGAGAGCGTCCCCGCCGTGGAGGCGATGGTCTGGACGATGTTGTTCTCCTGCGCCGTGGCCTGGCCCAGCCAGCGCAGCAGCGCCATGGAGATCACCACCGCCGGGATGGAGGTGGAGAAGGTGAGGCCGGCCTTCAGGCCGAAGTACACGTTCGCGGCGGTGAACACCACGCACAGGACGATGCCGATGAGGATGCCGCGGAGAGTGATCTCCTTGACCGGCATGATGCTGGCTTGGTTCATGTCATTCCCCTGCGGCGTCGGGCCGCGTTGCCGTGTAACATAACCCATCCCATCCCGGGTGTCTCTGTACATAAGCCATGACCGGCGAAGCCCGCCAGCGCCTGCGATTCATAGCGGCTTTCGCCATCGTGTACATCGTCTGGGGTTCCACGTACCTCGCGATACGCATCGGCGTCGCCGACCTGCCGCCGGCGCTGTTGGCCGGGGCGCGCAACACGTCCGCCGGCCTCAGCCTCATGCTCTTCGCCTGGTGGCGCACCGGCATGGCGCCCTGGCGTTCGCCGGACTGGGCCACCGCCGTGCCGGTGGGCCTAGCCATGATCGCGCTCGCCAACGGCTTCACCACCTGGGGCGAGGACTGGGTGCCCTCCAACCAGGCAGCGCTCATCTCGGTGTGTTCGGCCCTGTTCACCGCCTGGTTCGGCACCTTCGGCGCGCGCGGCCACGCGCTCAGCCGCCGCGCCAAAGTGGGCCTCGCCATCGGCTTCGTCGGCGCCTTGCTGCTCTTGGTGCCGGGCCACGGCTTCAGCTTCCAGCATCTCGGCGCGCAACTGCTCATATTGGTGGCCACCGTGGCCTGGGCCGGCGGCGCCATGTGGGGCCGTCATCGCAATCCCACCACGCCGCCGCTCATGCTCGCCTCCATGCAGATGTTGACGGGCGGCATCGCGCTGTTGATCGTGGGCTTCGCCACCGGCGAAGCCGCCCGCTGGCAGTGGACGTTCAAGGGCGTGGGCGCGGTGGTCTATCTCGCGGTGTTCGGCTCGATCCTGTCCTACACCACCTATATATGGTTGGTGCGGAAGGTCACGCCGGACAAGTTGAGCACCATCGCCTACGTGAACCCGCTCGTTGCGGTGGTGCTCGGGTGGCTCGTCCTCGACGAGACCCTGAACAGGTGGCAGTTCGTGGGGATGCTCGTGCTGCTAGGTGGCGTGGTGTTGATCAACACACCCGCGCACAGCTTGGCCAAAAGCCTGTTCAAGAAAGTCAGAGCTTAGGCGCGGCCTTCGGCCGCGGCTGCATCAAGAGGGCGGGTTCCGCCCCGCGGACGGGTTACTTTTGGCGCGCCAAAAGTAAC
>DASXYJ010000049.1:0-3232 GCA_036502565.1 Gammaproteobacteria bacterium | reverse complement strand
CCGGCCTCGAGGCCGGTGCCGACGATTACCTGGCCAAGCCCTTCAATCCGCGCGAGCTCCTGGCCCGCGTGCACAGCGTGCTGCGCCGCGCCCGCACCCTCCCCGAGGAAGTGACCGCCGAACAGGCGCGCCGCTTCAACTTCTCCGGCTGGAAGCTCGACACCCTGACCCGCACCCTGGTGTCGCCGGCCTCGGTGGTGACGCCGCTCTCCGGCGCTGAGTACCGTCTGCTCAGCGTGTTCCTGCACCACGCCGGCGAGGTGCTGAGCCGCGACCAGCTGACCGAGATGATCCGCGGCCGCGGCAGCCACATGCCTTTCGACCGTAGCATCGACGTGCAGGTGAGCCGCCTGCGCCAGCGCCTGGGTGATGACGGCCGGGTGCCGGCCTTCATCCGCACCGTGCGTGGCGAGGGCTACGTGTTCGCCGCCCCGGTGGAGGTACAGGCCTGATGCGCCTGTGGCCGCGCTCGCTGTACGGGCAGCTGGCGCTGGTGCTGCTGGCGGGCCTGATCGTGGCGCAATTCGTGAGCGCGGCGGTCAGCCTCACCGAGCGCGACCAGGCCCTGTTCCGTTTCAGCGACGCGCAATGGGCGCAGCGCGTGGCCCAGGCGGTGCGGCTCATGGATTCCCTTGATGTCGGCGAGCGCCAGCGCATCGCCGGCATCATCACCACCCCGCGCATGTTGGTGAGCCTGAGCGCGCGGCCGGCGGTGAAGGGCGGGGCCGATCCCGCCTCCGAGGATTACCAGGCGGCCCTCAAGGACATCCTCGGCAGCGAGCGCCAGGTGTACGTCGCGGTGGCCGAGCGCACTCCCGCGGAGTCCGTGGCCGGCGTGCCGGCCACGGTGGACGCGCCCAGCATCCGGAGCAGCGAGCATGTCATCACCGAGGTGCAGCTCAAGGACGGCAGCTGGGTCAACTTCGACCATCCGCGGCCCTGGACGCTCACCGACAGCCCGGCCCGGGTGGTGGTGAGCCTCGCGGTGCTGCTGGTGTCGGTGCTGCTGCTGGCCTTCCTGGCGGTGCGCTGGGTGACACGACCGCTCTCGACCCTGGCACGCGCCGCAGACGAGCTGGGCGTGGACCTCAACCGTCCGCCGCTTCCGGAGGAAGGCCCGCTGGAAGTGCGCGCCGCCGCCGCCGCCTTCAACAACATGCAGGCGCGGCTGCGCGACTATATATATGAGCGCACCCGCATCCTCACCGCCGTCTCCCATGACCTGCGCACCCCCATCACCCGCCTGCGCCTGCGCGCGGAGCTCCTCACCGACGAGGAGCTGAAGGCCAAGCTGGTGCGCGACTTGCAGGACATGGAGAACATGACCAACGCCACGCTCTCGTTCCTGCGCGGCTTCGAGGACCGCGAGGCGCTGCAGAGCGTGGACCTGATGGCGCTGCTGGAGAGCCTGGAGACCGATTCCCGCGACATGGGCTACGACGTGAGCCTGCTCGGGCACATCGATCGGCCGCTGCCGCTGCGGCCCCGTGCGCTGCGCCGCCTGTTGGACAACCTGGTGACCAACGCGGTGCGCTATGGCAAGAAGGCCATCGTCGGCGTCGAAGACCTGGGTGACAGGGTGGTGATCCGGGTACGGGACGCGGGTCCCGGCATCCCGGCGCCGGAACTGGAGAAGGTGTTCGAGCCTTACTACCGCCTCGACACGGCGCGCAGCCAGGAGAACGGCGGCACCGGCCTCGGACTCTCCATCGCCCGCAACATCGCCGACATCCACGGCGGGAAACTGGTCCTGCAGAACCATCCGGCAGGCGGGCTCGAGGCGATCCTGACTCTTCCGGTCAGCCAGTAAGTCTCTCGCCGCGGCTTCTCGCCGCCATCAACTCGTCCAGCTTCCCGGTCACGTCTTCCACCTTGATGCAATCCATGGCCTTGGGATCGCGTACACGCGTGCCCCAGGGAGCCGACTCCGGCGTGAGGCCGTCGAATTGCTTCAAGGCATCCGGGTAGCGGTCCACCCGCCAGCGCTGGCTGAGATAAGGTCCGGCCCGGTCCGGGTTGGTGGTTGCGTAGATGCCGATCACCGGCGTGCCCACGGCGGTGCCCATGTGCACGGGGCCGGAGTCCGGTGACACCAGCACCGTGGCATGCTTCAGCAGCGCCAACAGTTCCTTGAGCGATGTCTGGCCCACCAGGTCCGTGACCGGCGTCCGGGACAGGGCTTTGATGCGCTCACCGTAGGCCTTCTCGATCTCGCTCTTGCCGCCGGTGACGAACACCTGCATATCGTGTTTCTGAGCCGCGTGGTCCGCCACGGCGGCGTAGTGCTCCGGCTGCCAGCTGCGCCAGTTGCGGAAGCGGGGGTTGGCGCAGGGGCTGATCAGGAGCGTGGGCTTGCCGCCGAGGCGCTGCTTGGCCGCCTGTTCCGCGGCGGGAGGGATCGGGATGTCCCAGCGCAGCAAGTGTTCCTGGATGCCGAGCGCTTCCGAGAAACCGAACAGGCTGTCCATCACGTGCTGCCGGTCGCGGTGCGGGATCCGGCGGTTGGTGAATAGCCACTGCAGGTCATGGGCGCGCTCCTTGTCGAAACCCAAGCGCACCGGCGCTTTCACTGCGAGACTCGCCATGCTGGCGCGCAAGGACATCTGCATGTGCAGGAACAGGTCGAAGCGCCGGCCCTTGAGCGCGCGGCGCATCTGCAGGTACGGGTTCTGGGATTTATCGAAGATGATAAACTCGATGCCGGGGATGTCCCCCACCAGGCTGGCTTCGAGCTTGCCGATGATCCAGGTGATCCGCGTCTCGGGCCAATGGGCTTGCAGCGTACGGATCACCGGCAGCGTGTGGCACACGTCGCCCACCGCCGACAGGCGCATCACGCACAGCGATCCGGGAGCGGTCATGGACATGCTCGGGTATCCACGATGACGGCGAAGACAGTCGATTCTGGGACGCAGGTCATCCTATACGATGACGCCCTGCTTGACCACGCGGATGCTGCGCTGTTCATGCCGCCCGCATCGGCGGCGAACGCGGTGGGCGGCCGCGGCAGCGCGTGGATCCTCGATCGCGGCGATACGCAGTGGGTGTTGCGCCATTACCGGCGCGGCGGCGTGCCGGGCAAGATGGTGCGCGACCGCTACGTCTGGATAGGCCTGGACCTCTCCCGCCCCTGGTGGGAATGGCGGCTGCTGGACTCTCTATATAAGGAAGGCCTGCCGGTGCCCCAGCCGGTGGCAGCGCGGGTCGTGCGTCGCGGGCTCTTCTATAGAGG
>DASXYJ010000048.1:0-4953 GCA_036502565.1 Gammaproteobacteria bacterium | reverse complement strand
TCTCGCAGACCGCATGGTGCTTGCGATGCACCGCCACCCACTCCTTGGTCAGCATGCCGGTGGACATCCACAGCCAGAGGCGCATCACATGGCTCACCGCAGGGTGCAGGTCGAGCCCGCGATGGGTCGCGGTCCGGTGCAGGTACAGGGTGACGCTCATGATGGTCAGGTGGATGGCGATGGCGCCGACCACGAAATACGCCCAGACGGGGAGGCCCAAGAGGCCGTGAAGGAGGATGTGCAATGTATTACCTGCGCTTTGGCTACTAAATGATTATGTAACTATAAGTTAAGGGGTCCGACACGTCTATCAGGGGCAGCCTGATGCTTGTAAACCAAGCCCTAAGGCCGTAAAAAGGCCTGTCCCAGGGCCCCGGATGCGCAAAGACCGCGCCGTTCCGGCACCCTCCAAACCACCTCCGGATGCAGCCCTCAAAGATGGCTACCGAGCCCGCCCCAGCCCTTATAAAGGTAGAGGAACTCTATCGTTATTATGGGTCCCGTTGCGCCGTAAACAAGCTCAGCTTCGAGTTGCGCCGGGGCGAGACCCTGGGGCTACTGGGACCCAATGGCGCGGGTAAGACCAGCGCCCTGCAGATGCTGTCCGGGAACCTGGCCCCCAGCGCCGGCCGCATCTTCATAAATGGAGTGGACCTGCTGGACGAGCCCCTGGCCGCCAAGGGCGCCCTGGGCTACCTGCCGGAGCAGCCGCCCCTGTATCCCGAACTCAGCGTGGACGAGTACCTCCTCTACGCCGCCGCCCTGCACCGCCTAGCCCGAGCCAAGCGGCGTGCCGCCGTGGATGCAGCCCGGGAACGCTGCGGTCTGAAGGATGCGGGCCGCCGCATCATCGGCAACCTCTCCAAGGGCTACCAGCAGCGGGTCGGCATCGCCCAGGCCATCCTGCATTCCCCGGCGGTGGTGATCCTGGACGAACCCACGGTGGGACTCGATCCCATCCAGATCCGCGAGATCCGCGAGCTCATCCGCGAGCTCGGCAAGGAACACGGCGTGATCCTCTCCACCCACATCCTCCCCGAGGTGCAGGCGGTGTGCTCGCGGGTGCAGATCATGCACCGCGGCCGCATGCTGTTCGCCGATTCCCTGGCGGGCCTCGCCAAGCGCCTGGACGTGACCAGCCTAGTGCTGGAATGCCGCGAGCTGCCGGGCGTGAAAGAGTTGCGCGCCCTGCCGGGGGTGGCCGCGGTCGAGAAACTGGACAGCAGGCGCGCGCGGCTGCGCCTCGAGCCCGGCGCGGACCCGGCCGAGGAGATCGCGACGCTCGCAGTGAAGGAGAAGTGGGGACTCAAGGGCCTCACCCCCGAGCACAAATCGCTGGAACAGGTGTTCGTGGAACTGACCACCGCCGACGACGCCGAGGTGGCCGCATGACCGCCTTCAGCATCGCCTGGCGCGAACTGCGCAACCTGTTCCTCTCGCCGCTGGCCTGGGTGCTGCTGGCGGCGGTGCAGGTCATCCTCGCCTGGCTGTTCCTGACGGGGGTGCAGAACTTCCGCGGCAACACCGCCGGGGTCGAGGGCGTCACCGACCAGGTGGCCGCCGGCCTGCTCAGCGTATCCAGCATCGTGCTGCTGCTGATCGTGCCGCTGCTGTCGATGCGCCTCGTGAGCGAGGAACGCCGCAGCGGCAGCCTGAGCCTGCTGCTCTCGGCGCCGGTGCGCATGAGCGAGATCATCCTCGGCAAGTACCTGGGGCTGATGGGCTTCCTCACGGTGGTGGTGCTGATGCTGATGGCCATGCCCCTGTCGCTGGCGGTGGGCACGCACCTCGACTTCGGCAAGCTCGCTTCCAGCGCCTTGGGCCTGATGCTGCTGCTGGGCGCCTGCGCGGCGCTGGGGCTCTATATGTCCACCCTCACCCGCCAGCCGGCGGTAGCGGCGGTGGCGAGCCTCGGCGTGCTGCTGTTCCTGTGGTTCAACCGCTTCGGCCAGGACAACACTCACTTCAGCGGGCTGCTGCGCTACCTCTCCATCGTCGAGCATTACAGCCCGTTCCTGCGCGGCAGCATCGACAGCGTCGACGTCGTCTACTACCTGCTGTTCATCGCCAGCTTCCTGATCCTCAGCATCCGGCGCCTCGACTCGGCGCGGCTGCAGGCCTGAACCCATGCAAGTCACCCAGCGCTCGCGCCTGCAGGTCGCCTTCCAGAACGTACTGTTCGTGCTGCTGCTGCTCACGTCGGTGGGCCTATTGGCCTGGGCCAGCACCCAGTACGGCTTCCGCGCGGACTGGACCTACGGCCACCGCAATTCCCTCTCGCCCGCCAGCGTGAGGCTGCTCGGCACCCTCAAGGAGCCGCTCACCATCGATGCCTATGCGCGCGGCAGCTCCCCGTTCCGGGACGCACTGAAGCGCTTCTTCGCCCACTACCAGGCGGTGAAGCCGGACGTGGGGCTGAAGTTCGTGGATCCGGACATCGCTCCGGAACAGGCGCGCAAGGACGGCATCACCGGCGACGGCCAGGTGATCCTGGAGTACGGCGGCCGCAGTGAGAAGCTGGAGCAGGTCAACGAGGCCAGCGTGGCCGACACCATCCAGCGCCTGGCGCGCTCCAGCGAACGCTACGTGGTGTTCCTGGCCGGGGATGGCGAGCGCAACCCGCGTGGCGACCACAACTTCGACATGGGTAACTTCGGCAAGCAGCTCATCGCCAAGGGCTTCAAGATCGAACCCTTGAGCCTCGCCGCCACTCCCACCATCCCGGTGAACACCGCGGTACTGGTGATAGCGGGTCCCCAGGCGGATGTGTTCCCCGGCATGGTGAAGCTGGTGCGCGACTACGTGAGGCGCGGCGGCAACCTGCTGTGGCTGGCCGATCCGGGGCCGCTCTACGGCCTGGATCCGCTCGCCACCGATCTCGACCTGCATTTCGGCAACGGCACGCTGGTGGACCCCAACACCCAGCTGCTGGGCATCAACGATCCCACCGTGACCCTGGTGCCGAAGTATCCCGAGACCAGCCCTCTCGCCGGCGGTCTCACCTCCGTCACGCTGTTTCCCGGCGCGACGTCCGTGGACGTGGACCCGGGCAGTCCCTGGCAGCAGGATGCCTTCCTGCAGAGCATGCCGCGCAGCTGGCTGGAGACCGCGCGCCTGGCCGGCGACGTGAGCTACGACGCGAAGCACGGTGACCGGCTGGGCCCCCTCACCATCGGCGTGGCCCTCACCCGCGAGGTGCCCGGCAAGGGCACGCAGCGGGTGGTGGTGACCGGTGACGGCGACTTCCTGTCCAACGCCTATCTCGGCAACGGCGGCAACCTGGATCTCGGCCTCGACATCATGAACTGGGTGGCCCACGACGACAGCTACATCAACATCAACCCGCGGCCGGCGCCGGACCTCACGTTGAGCTTGACGCCGCTGGCCCAGGGCGTGATCGGTTTCGGTTTCCTGTTCGCGCTGCCGCTGCTGTTGTTCATCGCCGGCATCGCGGTGTGGCTGCGCCGGCGCCGGCGCTGACGTGTCCCTCAGATCCCGGCAAGGCCTGAACCTCGGGCTGGTGGCCCTGGTACTGGGACTGCTGGCGCTCTACCACTTCAAGTCCGAGTCCCCGGACTCCAGCGGCCTGCCGGTGCTGGTGCCGGATGCGGCGAAGCTCCAGAGCATCCGCTTGGACCTGGCCGGCAAGCCGGAGGTGCAACTGCAGCGGACCGGCGAGGCCTGGCGGGTGCTGAAGCCCATGGACTGGCCCGCGGACGCGGTGCAGGTGCAGGACTTCCTGGATAGCCTGTCCGCACCCGTGGAGAACCAGTTCCCCGCGCAAGGCGAAGCGCTCTCCCAGTACGGTCTCGACAAGCCGCTGCTGCGGCTGTGGCTGGACGGCGTCGAGTACGACTTCGGTGCCCAGCAGCCCGTGAGCAAGCAGCGCTACGTGCACACCGGGGACAGCGTGAAGCTCATCGACGACTACGTGTTCTACCGCACCGCCCACGACGCCTACGGCTGGCTGGACCACCGGCTGCTGCCGGAGGGCGCGCGCATCACCGCCATGCAACTGCCCCATGCCACCCTAACCCAGGATGCCAAGGGCGCCTGGCAGATCGCGCCGGCGGACGCGAGCCTCACGGCCGAGGACTTCACGCGCTTCATCGGCTACTGGCAGAAGACCCTGGCCTCGAACGTGGTGCCCTACGCCAAGGCCAAGTCCCTGGGCGAAGTCTCCTTCCAGCTGGCGGGCATCAAGGACCCCTTGCGCATGCAAGTGCTGGACGACCCGAACTATCTGGTGCTGGCGCGTCCTGACCTGGGATTCGAATACCAGGTCGACATCCGCCTGCTCCAGATGCTGATGACGCCCTCCCATCTCGCGGACTGAACATGCCCGAACTCCCTGAAGTCGAGACAGCGCGCCGCGGCATCACCCCCTATCTCAAGGGCAAGCGCGTGCAAGCGGTGACGGTGCGGGACCGGCGCCTGCGCTGGCCCATCCCGCCCGCGCTCCTCAAGGAGCTGCCGGGACAGCGCATCGAGTCCGTGGACCGGCGTGGCAAGTATCTCCTGTTGCGCACCGCCGCCGGCACGGCGTTGCTGCACCTCGGCATGTCCGGCAGCCTGCGCGTGCTGCCCTCGGACACGCCGCCCCAGAAGCACGACCACGTGGACCTGGTGATGGAGACGGGCAAGGTGCTCCGCCTCAGGGACCCCCGCCGCTTCGGCACCCTGCTCTGGACCCGCGACGATCCCGAGAAGCACAAACTGCTCAAGGACCTGGGACCGGAGCCCTTGGGCGACGACTTCGACGGCGGCCATCTCTTCGAGGCTTCCCGGGGCCGCAAGGTCGCCGTGAAGCAATTCATCATGGACAGCCATATCGTGGTGGGCGTCGGCAACATCTACGCCAGCGAGAGCCTGTTCCTGGCGGCCATCAAGCCGCAGCGCGCCGCCGGGCGCGTCACCGCCAAGGAATACGCGGCCCTGGTCCGGTCCATCAAG
>DASXYJ010000047.1:0-12153 GCA_036502565.1 Gammaproteobacteria bacterium | reverse complement strand
GCGACATCAGTTTCTGCATGCCGTCGCGCATGGCCTGCAGGGTCTTGAGGTCGGAAGCCGGGATGCCGAGGGAAGCGGGGTTCGCCACCACGCACTGGGTCGAGCTCACCTGGCCGTTCACCATCACCTGCACGTCCTTGCAGACGTGGCCGGCCACCGTCTCGGACGTACCGAGCTCCTTGATCGTCACCTGCATGCTGCCGGCGGGACCTGCCGCAGGACTGCCGGCCTGGGGCAGGTGCGACTGGTTCATCTGCTGCAGCATGGCCTTCTGCTCCGGTGTCAGGTTCGCGGTGGCGGCCTGCATCTGCTTGTTGGCCTGGTCCATCTCGGCCTGGTGCTGGGCCATGGCCGCCTGTGCCTGCGCGTTGGCGGCAGTGATCCGCTGCTGCGCCTCATCCGCCTGGGCGCCCACCTGGGCGGCACTCTCGTTGTCCAGTTTCAGGTACTTCTTCTGGCCCGGCAGCAGCACCGTGGCGGTGTTGGTGGCCGCGTCGTAGAGGGAGATGGCGGTGCCGCCTTCGCCTTCCACGCGCACCTTGCCGTCCTTCACGTACATCTGGGTCGCCACCTTGCCCTGGTCGTCCACGAAGGTCACGTGGGTATCGGCCAGCGCCGGCGTGGCGGCGCTCCCGAGGATCAGGCCCAGCCCCAGGCCCATGGCCACGATGTTCTTCAGCATATGCATCTCCTGAGCTATGGTGTCCGTGATGCCTGCGGCGCAGGGCGCACCGCGCGCGGATCAAGCACGCAAGTGCTTGGTCCGGCGGAGGCGAGGTCCAATAACATAAACCGGAGGCCCGGACTTGGGAAGCAGGCCGAGATCGGCGGCGCAGCTGGACGCGTTCCTCGCGGAGCGTGGGCCGGGCGTGCCCGCCTGGCATGCCCTCGGGGAAGGCGTGGGCGGTGCCCGTTGGCGTCTCAAGCAGCAAGATCGGGATTGGTTCCTCAAGACCGGTGACGCAGAGGTGCTGGCGGCGGAGGCGGATGGGCTCGCCGCCCTGGCGGCTGCCGGCGCAGTGCGGGTCCCGCATGTGGAGGACTGCGGCGCCATCGAGGGTGAAGGCTATCTGCTGCTGGAATGGTTGCCCCTGGCGCGCAACTCGCCTGGCTCCGCGGCGCGACTCGGCGAGGCGCTGGCCGCACTGCACCTGCAGAAGGCCACACGCTTCGGCTGGACCCATGGCAACTTCATCGGCGCCACGCCCCAATTCAACCGCGAGGGCGATGACTGGGTGGGCTTCTTCCGTGAACAACGCCTAGGGTTCCAGTTGCGCCTGGCAGGTGAGAGCGGTCACCGGGGACGCCTGCAGGAATCCGGCGCCAGGCTCATGGCGGGGCTGTCGAAGTTCTTCAGCGGCTACACACCGCATCCGGCCCTCCTGCACGGCGACCTGTGGGGCGGCAACTGGGGCACGCTGCTGGAAGGCGGCCCGGTTGTGTTCGATCCAGCCGTGTACCGGGGCGACCGGGAGACGGACATCGCCATGAGCGAGTTGTTCGGCGGTTTCCCGCGGGAGTTCCATGACGCTTACCGGCTGCACGCGCCGCTGGACGCGGGCTACCGGGTGCGCCGCGACCTCTATCAGCTCTACCACGTGCTGAACCATCTCAACCTGTTCGGCGAGGGCTATCTCGGCCAGGCCCAGGGATTGCTGGACCGACTCAACGCGGAACTGCGGTAGACGTACAACGGCACAGGGATGTGCCGTTGCGCAAATCAAGCGCCTGCGCTTGATCTGGCGGAGGCGAGTCCGGGCGTGTACCGGACTCGCCGTGTCCGAAAATCCTGGGACGGATTTTCGGACAGGAACGGAAGCAGACGTCTTACGTCTGCTGAGGCAGCCACACGCTGACCATGAGGCCGCCCTCGTTGCGGTTGGCGAGGCTGAGCCTGCCACCATGCGCCTCGACGATCTCGCGGCACAGGGGCAGCCCGAGACCGGTGCCGGACTGCTTGGTGGAGTAGAAGGGCAGCAGCGCCTGCTCCAGCACCTCCGTGCTCATGCCGGGCCCGCCGTCGGCAACGTCCACGCGCAGCTCACCGGGAGCCTGGCGCACCGTGAGTGTGACGGACTCCGTGGGCGAACCGGATTCGTGGGCGTTCTTCAGCAGGTTTATCAGCACCTGCTGCATCTGGGTGGCGTCGAAGCGCGCCGTGCTCTCCGGCAGCGAGCCCTCCAGGGCGAAGGGCGCCAGGCCGGACAGGGAGGCCATGAAGCCCTGCCAGTCCACCTCCTCGATGCGCGGCGTCGGCAGCTTGGCGAATCGGCCGTAGCCGTCGATGAAGCTCTTGAGGTGCTGGGCCCGCTCCTCGATGGTGGCGAACACGCTCTCCAGTTTCGCCGGGTCGGGCTGCTTCGCCATGATGCGCCCGGAGTGGGCCAGCGAAGTGATCGGGGCGAGGGAGTTGTTGAGCTCATGGCTCAGCACCCGGATCACCTTCTTCCAGATGGCCACTTCCTGGCGGTTCAACTCGCGGGTGAGCTGCTTGAAGATGTGGAGGCTGTGCTGCTGGGCGTTGAGGGTGAAGTGCTCGCGGGACAGGTAATAGATGTCGTCCTCGTCGCCGTCGCGGCGCACGCTGAACATCCCGTCGCGTCCGGCCCGCAGCGCCTCCCGCAAAGCGCCGGGTGCGTCCTTCAGCACCTCGGCGAAGGCATGTCCCTCGAAGCGCCGGCCCTGGTGGAAGAGCTGGCGGGCCGCCACGTTGCAGTACACCACCCGGTCGTTGGCATTGGTGAGCACCAGGGCCCAGGGGGAGCTCTGGATCACCGTATCCAACATCAGTTCACGCTGGTAGAGGGATTGGCGCTCGCCGCGCAGGCGCTCGCTGGTGGCGTTGTAGTGGGTCACCAGCCGGCCCAGTTCGTCGTCGCGGCCGGCGTTCAGGCTCACGCTGAAGTCGCCGTCCTGGAAGCTGGCCATGCCGTCATCCAAGGCGATGAGGATGCGGTTAGTACGGCGCATGAAGCGGCGCACGGCGAACACGCTGAGTATCACCGCGAACAGCAGACCCAGCAGCAGGCCGTCCAGCAGTGAATTGAACCACCCGGCGATGCCGAGCGCGACCATCAGCGAGGCCACGCTGAGCGCGACCGCCAGGGATACGAAACGGCCTTCGAGGGAAGTCTGGAGTCTCACGCCGGAAGTGTAACGCGGCCCGTAAGTATGTTCGTAGCTCCGCTACGAACCTTTCTCTATCCCGAACTTCTCCATGCGCCGGTACAGCGCCTGGCGGGAGAGCCCCAGTTCCTGGGCGGCGGTGGCGATCACGCCGCTGTGGCGGGCCAGGACTGCCTCGATGTCGGCGCGGGTGGGTTCAGCGGCCGGAGCGGGCTGAGCCGCGGCGCGCGTAACAGGCAGCCCCAGGGCCGTGGCGCTCACGGTCTTGCCCTCGGCCAGGAGCGCCGCGCGGCGCATGCAGTTCTGCAGTTCCCGCACGTTGCCGGACCAGTTGTGGTTCAGCAGGGCACGTTCCGCATCGAGGCTGAGGGCGCGGTCCGGGCCCAGGAAAGCCCGGGCCAAAGGCAGTATGTCCTCGCGGCGTTCCGCGAGCGGCGGCACGTGCAGCTCGATGACGTTGAGCCGGTAAAAGAGGTCCTCGCGGAAGCGGCCGGCGGCGATGGCATCGCGCAGGTCCGAGTTGGTGGCGGTGACGATGCGCACCTTGGCCTTGCGGGTCTGGGTGCTGCCGAGGCGCTCGAACTCGCCGGTCTGCAGCACGCGCAGCAGCTTCACCTGGCCGGCCAGGGGCAGGTTGCCGATCTCATCCAGGAACAGGGTGCCGCCGTCGGCGGCCTCGAAGCGGCCGGCGCGGGCCTTCTGCGCGCCGGTGTAGGCGCCGGCCTCAGCGCCGAACAACTCGCTCTCCACCAGTTCCGCAGGGAGCGCGCCCATGTTCACCTTGATATAGGGACCGGACTTCACCGGGGAGTTGGCGTGCACGATGTCCGCCACCTTCTCCTTGCCGGCGCCGTTGGGCCCGGTGATCACCACCGGCACGTCGGCATGGGCCACCTGGGTGGCGATGCCCACCACCTGCTGCATGGCGGCGCTCTCGTAGACGATGCCGCAGAGGTCGAACTTGGCGGCCAGGCGCTCGCGGGCCTCACGCCGCTGCGCCGCCTCACGGCGCTGCTGGCGTTGCAGGCGGCCCAGGGCGATGAGGTTGTTGACGGTGGTGACGAGCTTGGCGTCGTCCCAGGGCTTGGCCAGGTAATCGGCGGCACCGGCCTTCACCAGCTCCACCGCATCCTCGAGGTGGGTCCAGCCGGTGAGCAGGATGATGGGCAGGTCCGGATGGCGGCGGCGGATCTCGTTGAACAGCGCCACGCCTTCCTTCCCGGAAGTGGTGTCGCCGCTGAAGTTCATGTCCTGGATCACTAGGTCGGTGTCGTCGGCGGCCAGGGCCGCGAGTCCCGCATCGGGGTTCAGCGCCGTGGCGGTCTCCAGGTCGTGCAGGCCGAACAGCACGGCGAGAGCCTCGCCGATGGCCTTGTTGTCGTCGATGACCAGTATCTTTCCCATGTGCTCCCTAGTCTAAGCGTTCACAGGTTTCTAGTCGCCGTGGCCGGTGGTATACGGCTCGCGTGCAAGGCTGGGTTCAGCACCGCGAGCTGTCCCAGCGCCGCCAGCAGCAGGGCCGTGACCGGGAAGTACAGCGCCGGTAGCGGCGCCACGCCGTACTCGCGCACCAGCAGCATGTTGAGCGCCTCCGCCAAGCCCAGGCCCAGCACGATGCCGGTACCCACGATCAGGAAGTTCTCGGTCTGGAAGTGCCGCAGCACATCGCGGCGGGTGGCGCCGATGGCGCGGCGGATGCCGATCTGGCGGGTGCGCTGCTGCACCCAGAAGCCGGCGAGTCCGGCGATGCCGATGACGGTGACCGCGAGCAAGCCGAGCGCCGAGGTCAGCAACAATCCGATCATGGTGTAATCGCGCCGGAAGTAGGTGCGGCGCAGCTCGGCGTAGGTCTGCACGTTCTGGAACACGCGTTGCGGGTCCGCCTTCAGCAGCGCGGTCTTGGCCTGACGCAGCACCTCTGCCTGGTCCTTGGGGTAGCTGCGCAGCAGGTACATCACGCTGCCGCCGTCCGGCAGCATCGGCCAGAGCATGGTGTCGTGGTCGTCGGCCGGTTCATGGAGATAGGGTTTCACCAGCGTGTCCACCACGCCGACCACGCGGATCGTCCTGCGGTTCACGTAGATGTCCTTGCCCAGCGCATCCTGCGCCGGGAACAAGCGCTCTGCCAGCGCGCTGCTCAGGATGACGGCGGGCACCGGATTGCTGGCGTCATGGCCTGGCAGCACGTATTCGGACGCCTGGAAGTCGCGCCCGGCCGTCAATCTCAGGCCGAGCAGCGCGAGCTGGCCTGGCCCACCGTGGTAGATGGCGACCTGGCTGCAGCCCTGCACCTTGCTACTGCGGATCTGATGCGCGCGATCCGCATCGGCCTGGCTGTCGCAGGTGGTGCTGGTGTAACTGCTCTGGCCGAGCGGCAGGGAGTTCCACACCGCGGCGGCGGACTGTACGCCGGGGATGGCCCGCAGCAGAGCCAGGTCGCGGGCGTGGCGCGCCTGGGCGTCGCCGCCGGGTGCCACGTCGGTGATGTCCAACACGGAAAGGCCGCCTTCCTGCAGGCCGGTCACCACCGAGATCTCCCCGATGCGGGTGGCGATCAACGAAGCCACGTTGCAGATGATGGCGGCGGTCAGCATCACCTGCAGCACCAGCAACAGGCAGGTGAGCTTGTGGTGGCGAAGGCTGGCTAGGATCGGGTGAAGTTGCATGCTCTCATTCCGACTTCAGCAGGGAGGCGGGGGCCGCGCTACTGGCACGCCAGGCCGGCACGATCCCCGCCAGGAGGCTGGCGCCCACGGCGAGAGCCAGGGTCCAGAACAGCAGCACGAGGTCCATGCTGGCGAATTTCGCGTAATCATCCGGCCTCTGACGCACGCCCCACAGGCCGAGCTGGGCCAGCACCAATCCGAGCAGGCCGCCCGCCACGCCCACCAGGCCGGCCTCGACGCTGAACTGGACGAAGATGTCGCGGCGCCGGGCACCGAGGGCGCGGCGCACGCTGATCTCGCGGCGGCGACGCAGGAACTTGGCCAGCAGCAGGCACACGATGTTGACCAGGCACACCGCCAGGAAACCGATGGCGAGCCAGAGTTGCAGCTGCACGTCCTCGGGCACCAGTTTCTTGGCGCGCAGCCAGGGCATCAGGCCATCGAGGCGGGCGCTGGAGGGTGGGCGCTGGAAGCGTCCGGCCTTCTTCTGATCGGCGCTATAGTCGGAGAGGAACTGGGCATAGGCCGCTACCGCGGCGGGATCGTCGAGCTCCACCCAGAATTGCAGCCAGGCGCAGACCGGGCTCGAGTACATGGCGTCCGAATCCGCCTCGCCCCAGCAGTCCACATCGCCGTTCACGCCCAGCTTGAGCTCCTGCGCCGTGTGCAGCGGCAGGAAGAAACCGTCGGCGTCATTGAACATGCTGTAGGAGTAACCGGAGTAGAACTTGGGCTGCGGCCGCCAGTCGGCGGTGACGCCGATGACCCGGAAGTCCGTCTCCCCGAAGCGCAGGGTGCGGCCTACCGCCGGCGCGGCGCCGAACAGCTTGGCGGCGAAACCCTGGCTCAGCACCACCACCCGCGCATGCGCGGTCTCGTCCGCTGCCGACCAGCCGGCGCCCTGGATGAAGGGCACCTTGAACAGGGCGAAGAAATCGGAGGTGGTATAGCGGCCGTCGGCGTAGAAGGGCTGCAGGTCACGCCGCTCCAGACGCACCAGCAGCGAGCCGCCGGCCATGGCGGCCTGGTGCGCGGCGGGGCCGTGCGCCAACAGGGCCATGGCATCCGGCCAGGTGAAGTCGTCGGTGGGGCCGTCCGAAAGGTCCAGCGGGGTGGCGTCGAGGTGCGGGTAGTAGATCGTGCCGCTACGGCCCGGCAGCGGATCGCCGGACATCACGTGCAGCACCGTGATCATGGTCATGCTGGCGCCGATACCGAGGCCGATGGCGGTCACCATCAGCGCCGTGATCACCGGCGTGCGCGCCAAGCTCGCCGCAGCGAGCCGCAGGTAATATCCGAGCACTCTCGATCCCCTATTCTTCGTTTGCGAAAATAGCGGATTTTGCTTACTGGCTAGGCGCGCGAGGTGAGCAGGAGGGAGCGTACTCTTCTGTACGTGACCGACTGCGAATCCGAAGCGCAACAACGCCAGGAAGCAAAAGACGCATTTTCAGACGTTTCGAGTAGCGATGGCCGGCGGGATGGCCGCGGCCTTGAGTGCTGGTCCCAGCACCGCCAACAGACCCAGCACCCACAGGCTCACGATGCCCACCGGGATGTAGTACCAGGCGATGTGCGGCAGGTCGTAGAGCTCCACCAGCCAGTAGTTCAGCGCCACCGCGAAGACGCTGCCCAGCAGCACGCCCATGGTGGTGATGAGCCAGTTCTCGGTCATGAAGTAGCGCACGATGTCGCGGCGCGTGGCGCCGAGCGCGCGGCGCGTGCCGATCTGGCGGGTGCGCTGGCGCACGCTGAAGCTGGCCAGGCCCACGATGCCGAGCGCGGTGATGGCGAGGATCATCACCGTCACGGCGGAGAGCATCACGGTCATGGCGTGGTCGCCGGAGTTGGTGCTGTCACGGTAGAAGGCCAGCGGGTGGATGCTGCGCACGAAGTTGCCGGTGTGGGCGTCGCCCAGCTTCTTCTCCGCTTCCTTCATCACCTCGTCGCGCTGGCCCGGCAGGGTGCGCACCAATACGCGCATGTAGGCGCTCTCCAGCACCGTCGGGAAGATCACGCTGCGCTCGAAGCCCGGCCAGTGCGGCCAGGTGCCTTCCAGGGTGTCCACCACGCCGATCACGTTGATGCCCTTGGTGCCCTCATAGAAGGTCTTGCCCAGGGCGTCCTGTCCCGGCCACAGCTTCTCGCCGAAGGCCTTGCTGATCACGGCCTGGGTCGGGGTGGTGTACTTGTCGCCGTCCACGTAGACGATCTCGTCGTGGTTGAAGTTGCGGCCTTCCACCAGCTTCACGCCGAGCGCGTTCAGGGCGTGGTCGTCCATGTGGTAGACGCCCATGCCCACCGTGGACTTGGGGTGCTCGTCCGCGATGGTGGTGGCGCCGTCGCTCCAGCCGCCGCCGCTCAGGGGGATGGACTGGGTGTAGGTGGCGTCCACCACGCCCGGCAGGCTGCGCATCAGGTCCAGGTCGGTCTTGATGGCGCTGTCGGCCACGTAGTCGGCCTTATAGGCGCTCAGGTTGGCGATGAAGATGTTCTCCTCGTCCATGCCGCTGGGACGCCCCATCTGGGTGATGCGGTCGTGGATGATGAACACCGCGTTGCAGACGATGGCGAGGGTCAGCGCGATCTGCACCGCGATGAGGATGGCGCCGGTCTTGTTGCGCAACATGGCGCTGAGTATCGGGCGGATCTCCATGGGCGGCTCCTTATTGGACCTTGAGGTAGATGGCGGGCGGGATGCGCACCACGCGCCAGGCGGGATAGATGCCGGCCAGCATGCTCGAGAGCAGCGCCAGCAGCAGCGACACGCCCACCATGGTCCAGTCCAGGTGCGTGTAGTGGTCGCTGCTGTTGATGAGGTGGCGCACGCCGATGAGGCCGGCCCAGCCCAGCAGGATGCCCAGCAGGCCGCCGCTGATGCCGATGACGCCGGTCTCCACCAGGTACTGGCGGAACAGCGCGGCCTTGCTCGCGCCCACGGCGCGGCGCAGGCCGATCTCGCCGGAGCGGCGCAGGAACTTGGCGAGGATCAGGCCGATGGTGTTGAGCATGCACACCGCCAGGAACATGAACGACAGGCCCACCAGCGCCTCGCTGTCCTTGCTCACCACGTGGTTGTAGGCCAGCCAGTCGGTGACGTCGTTGAGGCGGTTGTTGAGCGGGCGCGGGAAGCGGCCCAGCTTCTTCTGGTCCTGCACGTAGTTGTCCAGGAACTGGTGGTAATCGTCCTGTTCCGCCTTGGTCGGCAGCTCGGCCCAGAACTGGATCCACACGCACTCGGAGTTCAGGTAACCCTGGAAACTGTTGTCGGCGGGCGGGCCCCAGCAGCTGTTGTTGCCGTTGCTGTGCAGCTGCATGCCGGACACCAGATTGAAGGGGATGAACATGTCCTCCGGGTCGCCGAACTGGTCGTTCTCCAGGTCGTAGTACTTCGGCGAAGGCGCCCAGGGCTTGAGCACGCCCACCACCCGGAAGCGGCGGTTGTTGAGGATGATCTCCTTGCCGACGCTGTTGGCGCCCCCGAACAGCTTCTGGTTGTACTCGTGGTCCAGCACCACCACCTGTTCGGCGTTCTGGTCGGCGTCCTTGTTCCAGGGCCCGCCGTACTCGAAGGGCACGTCGAACATGGGGAAGAAGTCGTCGAAGGTGGCGCGCGCCACGATCAGGTCCGGCTTCACGTCCGGCTTGTCGGTCTGCAGCACCATCGCGGAGGTGAAGCTGGCGTTCTGGTGCTTGGCCTTGCCGGCGTGCATCAGGTTCTGCGCGTCGCGGTAGGTGACCTGGGTGGGCGGATCGTCCGGATCGTTGTAGGGCTGGCTCGGCGACCAGTTGTCCAGCTGCACCGCGAAGAGCTGGCCGCTCTTCTGCGGGATCGGGTTGCCGGACATGGAGTGGTACACCGCGAGCGTGGTGGTGGACATGCCGATGCCCACGGCCACCGCGCCGACCATCAACAGGGTCAGCACCGGGTCACGCTTCAGGCTGAGCAGGGCGAGGCGCAGGTTATAGAGGAACATGAGGACTCTCCCTGGAGTTAGGCCTGGGCCTTGCCGTTGTCGCGCTTGCCGCCGGTGTCCGGCACCGCCTTCAGGTCCATCACCTGGCCGTCCAGCACGTGCACGCTGCGGTGCGCGCGGCGCGCCAACTCGGGATCATGGGTCACCATCACAATGGTGGTGCCGCTGGCGTTGATGCTCTCCAGCATGTCCAGCACTTGCCGCGCCATCAGCGAGTCCAGGTTGCCGGTGGGTTCGTCCGCGAACAGGATGCGCGGCTCGCCGGCGAGGGCGCGGGCGATGGCCACGCGCTGCTGCTGGCCGCCCGAGAGCTGCGAGGGCAGGTGCTTCATGCGCGAGGCGAGACCGACGGTCTCCAGCGCGTCCTGGATGCGCTTGGCGCGGTCCGCGGACTTGAGGCCGCGGTAGCGCAGCGGCACGTCCACGTTGTCGAACACGTTGAGGTCCGGGATCAGGTTGAAGCTCTGGAAGATGAAGCCGATGCGCTCGTTGCGGATGCGCGAGCGGCCGTCGTCGGAGAGGTGGCTCACGTCCTCGCCGTCCAGCATGTAGATGCCGGTGTCGAAGGACTCCAGGAGGCCCGCGATGTTGAGGAAGGTGGTCTTGCCGGAGCCCGAGGGGCCCATCACCGCCACGAACTCGCCCTCCTTGACCTCCAGGCTGAACTCGCGCAGCGCATGGGTCTGTACCACGTCGGTGCGGTAGATCTTGCTGATGTTCTGCATGCTCAACATGTTCTTGCTCCCATTGCTGTCGTTCATTTCAGGTATACGGTGTTGGCGGTGTCGAAGGTGCTGGTGTCTGAGACGATGATGGTGTCGCCTTCCTTGAGGCCGTCGAGTATCTCCACCGCGCCGATGCTGGCGGCGCCGGTCTTGATGATGGTCTTGGTGGCGATGCCGTCGTGCACCACGTAGGCCACGTTGCCGCCGCCGGCGTCGAGGAACGGGCCGCGCTGCACCATCAGGGTGTTGTCGCGCGAGTCCATGACGATGCGCACCTGCACCTGCGAGTTCTGCTTGAGGCCCTTGGGCGTGGCGGCGGCGAAGCGTACCCGGCCGGTGACCAGGTTGTTCTGCACCTCGGGTGAGACCGCGGTGAGCTTGCCCTGGTAGGTATTGCCGGCGTAGCTGATCTCGGTGGCCATGCCGATGGCCAGGCCGTCGGTGTAGGTCTCGGGGATCTGCACCTGGATCTCCATCTGGGTGAGGTCCACCACGGTCATGAGCGCCTGGTTGGGGGTGACGTTGGTGCGCTGCTGCACCGCGATGTTGCCCACCATGCCGTCCACCGGCGAGCGCAGGGTCAGGTTGTCATAGCGGCGCTTGAGATCCGCCACCAAGAGCTTCTCGCGCTGCACCTGCTGCTCCTTGCTGCGCACGTCGAAGTTCAGGCCTTCCTTGTCCAGGTCGGTGTTGGCCTTGGCGTTGTCATAGTTGAGCTGAGCCGCGGCCAGGTCGTCCTTGGCCTTGGCGTAGTCGTGCTCGCTTATCACGTGGTAACCCCAGGCGGCCTCGGCGCGCTTCATCTCGCGCTTGGCGGCTTCCAGGGTCACGGAGGCCTGGTCCACGGTCTCCTGGCTGGCGAGCGCCGCCTTCTTGGAGTTGATGCGGGTGCGTTCCAGGTCGGTCTGCTGCGAGAGCAGGGTCGACTGCTCCTGCTGGTAGCTGCTGGTGAGCTCGGGGCTGTCGATGAGGCCCAGCACCTGGCCCTTCTTCACGGTGTCGCCCGCCACCACCTTGAGGGTGACGGTGCCGTTCACGTCGCTGTACAGGGTGGGGCTCACCGCCGCCACCACCTGGCCATCGACGGAGACGTCGCGCACGAACAGGCCGCGGGTGACCTTGGCCAGGCGTACCTGGTCGAGCGGGATGGTGCGCTCGGCCTTGGCCCAGCGCAGCAGCGCCGGCGTGGCGAGGGCGATGAGCAGCAGCGCCGCGACGCCGCCGCCGATGTACCAGCGGCGGCGCTTGCGCCGTGCCGGGTTGCTGTCCACCGCGATGTCCTGGGCGGCGGTATCGCGGATCTTCACGATCTTCTGGGGAGTGTTGGTGTTCATACTGTTTATGTAGCAAGCCCCGTGCCAAGTCTGTGGTGGTGACGCGTATCCGCGTCACACTTGGGCCGCGCGACCCTTTGCTGCACTGCCGCGGCGTTCTCACCGCGTCCGCGGACGCTTCCTTGTGTCCGCTGAGTGTCCGCGCGGACACTCCTTATATGCAGTTTTCTTTCTCGTACCAGTTGGATGCGCCGCGCGCTGAAAGCGTTGCGATACCTCGCAACGTTTTTGCAGGGGAGGTTGGATGAAGAATGTTCAAGAGGGCGCGTTCCGCCGCGCACACGGGCCCCTTTTCTTTGCTCGCCCAAAGAAAAGGGGCGAAAAG
>DASXYJ010000046.1:0-2209 GCA_036502565.1 Gammaproteobacteria bacterium | reverse complement strand
GCCGCCTGCATGATGCCGATGGGGCCGCCGGAGAGCACCAGGCGCTCGGAATCGAGACCGCGCATCAATATATAGACGCCGCCGTTCACCTCGCCCAAGAGGTTCGCCTCGGGGATGGCGCAGTCCTGGAACACCAGCTCGCAGGTATGGGAGCCGCGCATGCCGAGCTTGTCCAGCTTCTGGGCGGTGCTGAAGCCCTTGAAGGTCTTCTCCACGATGAACGCGCTCATGCACTTCGAGCCCGCTTCCTTGCCGGCGGTGCGCATGTAAACCACCAGCACGTCCGCATCCGGGCCGTTGGTGATCCACATCTTGTTGCCGGTGGCGATCCACTGGCCGCCTTTCTTCTCGGCGCGGCAGCTCATGGAGCCCACCACGTCGGAACCGGCGCCGGGCTCGGACATGGCCAGCGCCCCCACCCACTCGCCGGAGCAGAGCTTGGGCAGGTACTTCTTGCGCTGCGCTTCCGAGCCGTTGAGGTAGAGGTTGTTGATGCAGAGGTTGGAATGGGCGGCGTAGGAGAGGCCCACGGAAGCGGAAGCCCGGGAGATCTCTTCCATGGCGATCACATGCGCCAGGTAGCTCATCCCGGAGCCGCCGTACTCGGTCGGCACGGTCACGCCCAGCAGCCCCAGTTCGCCCAGCTTCTTCCACAGGTCCGCCGGGAACTCGTTCTTCTCGTCCATCTCCGCGGCGCGGGGCGCGATCTCGGCCTCGGCGAAGCGGCGCACGGTCTCCCGCAGGAGGTCGAGTTCCTCGTTGATCCGGGTGCCGCTGTCGTTCACTGCTCTATCCATGGGTATCTCTATATATAGATAGATAGTGTACAGCCGACGCCGTGCTGGAGCGCGGCTCCAGTCCTGGGCGGAAGGCCAGGAAAGCCCTCCGCCAGTCGCCGGCCGAAGTGAATCCGGCCGGCTCCGCATGTGACCGTTGCCCCGCCCGCGCCGGTCCTGGCGCGGGCGGGGCTTCAGCCATTAGTGCTTGGACGACCGGCGGCCGGAGAAGTGCCGCTCGTAGGACTGGTTCACGGTGGGCAGCTTCACCTGGCCCATGGCCGCGATGCGGGCTTCCGCGGTGCGGTCCGCCGCCACGTAGGTGGGGATGCCGTCCTTGTCCGCCAGCTTGAAGATGTTGCCCATGATGTCGTAGATGCCGGTGACCATGCGGCTGGCCCGCTCCCGGTCGTAGCCCTGCAGCTCGATGGACACGTTCATCAGGCCGCCGGCGTTGATGGCGTAGTCCGGGGCGTAGAGGATGCCCTTCTTGTGGATGATGTCGCCGCACTCGTTGGTGGCCAGCTGGTTGTTGGCGGCACCGGCGATGATCTCGAACTTGAACTGCGGGATGGTCTTCTCGTTCACCGTCGCGCCCAGCGCGCAGGGCACGTAGACCTTCGCGTCCACCTTGTAGATGTCGTCCATGGACACGGCTTCCGCGCCGAGCTTCACGCACTCCTCGATTCGGTCCTTGTGCATGTCGGTCACGAACACCTTGGCGCCCGCGTCGCGCAGGTGCTTCACCACGTGGTAGCCCACGTGGCCCAAGCCCTGCACCGCGTAGCTGGCCTTGGCCAGGTCGGTGTGGCCGTACTTCTTCATCAGGCAGGCCTTGATGCCCTGGATGGTGCCGAAGGCGGTGAAGGGCGAGGGGTCGCCGCTGCCGCCATGGACCGGGTGCACGCCCGCCACGTAATCGGTCTCCATGAAGATGTAGTCCATGTCCGCGATGGCGGTGTTCACGTCCTCGGCGGTGATGTAGCGGCCGCCGAGCGACTGCACGAAGCGGCCGAAGGCGCGGAACAGCGCTTCCGACTTCTGCGAGGGGTCGCCGATGATCACGGCCTTGCCGCCGCCCAGGTTGAGCCCGGAGACCGCCGCCTTGTAGGTCATGCCGCGCGAGAGGCGCAGCACGTCGGTGATCGCCTCATCCTCGTTCTTGTAGGGCCACATGCGGCAGCCGCCGAGCGCGGGGCCCAGCACGGTGTTGTGCACGGCCACGATGGCCTTCAGGCCGGAGTCCTTATGGTTGAAGAACACGACCTGCTCATGCCCCATCTTCTCGAGGGTGGCGAAAATCTCCATGGAATCCTCCTGGACGAAACGCGGTGTGGATGGGCGGACGCTCCGGACCTTGTAGGTCCTCTGACCCGTTGACGGGCCTATGGATTCCCGTCCGCCGTAAAAATCAGCCCCCGGGGGGTCCGGGG
>DASXYJ010000045.1:0-3063 GCA_036502565.1 Gammaproteobacteria bacterium | reverse complement strand
CCCGTTGGGCGTGGGCCAGAAATACAGGTCGATCATCGGAGCACCTCGGTGCGAAATGGACATGGGCTGAGGACTCATATTCGCCGAAAGCCTATGCCCGTGCCGCGACCCGGCTCAAGCTTCACAGCCCGGTCATATTCGTGGTACTAAAGGCGCGGGCCACCTTATGTTGCATATGCCGGCCCGCCTCAATGTGTCACCGGGGATAGATACCTATGAACACCACGGCCGCCGCCAAGAGCATGACGCCCTCCAAGACCCTCGGGTTCGTCACCCTCTTCCTCATCGAGATGTGGGAGCGCTTCGGTTACTACGGCATGACCGCGGTGATCGTGCTGTACATGGTGCAGCAGCTCGGTTACGGCGATGACCGGGCCAACCTCACCTTCGGCGCCTTCACCGCCATGGCCTATGCCGTGCCCGCGGTGGGCGGCTGGATCGGGGACCGCGTCCTGGGCAGCAAGCGCACCTCGGTGCTCGGCGCCTCCTTCCTGACCTTGGGCTACATCCTGTTGTCGCTGCCGATACCGGCACTGATGTTCCCGGCCCTGGCCATCGTCGCGGTGGGCGGCGGCGTGTTCAAGGCCAACCCGGCCAACGTGATCTCCAAGCTCTACCAGGGCGAGTCCGCTAAGCTCGACAGCGCCTTCACCCTGTACTACATGGCGGTGAACCTGGGTGCCTTCATCTCCCAGTTCTTCACGCCGCTGTTCGCCCTCTGGTGGGGCTGGCACGTGGCCTTCGCGCTCTGCGCCGTCGGCCTCGCGGTGGGCCAGATCAACTTCTTCTTCATGCGGCGCCACCTGGCCCACGTGGGCTCGGAGCCGGACTTCAAGCCGATGGACGTGAAGAAGCTGCTGATGGTCGTGGCCGGCATGATCCTCGGCATCGTGGCGGTCGGCTTCATCATCCAGAACCTCGACCTGGCGCGCGGCATCGTGTGGCTCGCTGGTATCGCCGCGCTGATCGTGTTCGGCTGGATGTGGTGGATCGGCAACCCCAAGGAGAAGAAAGGGGTGCTGGCGGTGTTCATCCTGACGCTGCAGACCGTGGCCTTCTTCATCTACTACCAGCAGATGTCCACTTCCCTGACGCTGTTCGCACTGCGCAACGTGGACCTGAACCTATTCGGTTTCGCCGTCCAACCAGGCCAGGTGCAGGTGCTGAATCCGTTCTGGATCTTCGTGCTCAGCCCGATCCTGGCCTTGCTCTACAACCACTGGGGCAAGAGCAAGGGCGGTGACTTCCACATCTCCACCAAGTTCGCCATGGGCTTCGTGATCCTGGCGGCGGGCTTCTTCATCTATGGCGTGAGCGGCCACTTCGCGGTGGCCGGCAAGATCTCCCTGTGGTGGATGATCTGGGGCTACTGCCTGCAGTCGCTCGGTGAACTGCTCATCAGCGGCCTGGGGCTGGCCATGGTGGCCCGCTATGTGGGGCCGAAGATGCGCGGTTTCGTGATGGGCCTGTGGTTCCTGGCCACCGGCATCTCCCAGTACCTGGGCGGCATCGTGGCCACCTACGCCAGCGTGCCGGACAACATCACCGATCCGGTGCAGTCGCTGCCGCTCTATACCAACCTGTGCATGGAACTCGGCTACTGGGCCCTGGGCTTCACGGTGTTGGCGATAGCCATGATCCCGGTGATGAAGTGGATCTCCGCCACCGGCGGCGAAGCCACGGAACATTGACCGCAGCATTTCTTGACAGTACGTCCTGATATGGAAAGGGCCGCTCTCGCGGCCCTTGCCTTTTTACATGTCACCTCTTCTGTAACCTCATCGCCCAGGCCTCGAGGTTGAGCAGCAGCTGTGTGATGAGCTTGCGGGCGTTCTCGTCCGTGAGCTTGCCGGCCTCGAAATGCTTCGCGGCGTCGGCGACCATCACCTCCGGTTGGTTGAGCACATGGATGTTCAGGTACACGCAGCTCTGGCGCAGGTGATACTGCGCGCGGGCGGTGCCGAGACGGCTGATGGAAGCGCCCAGCATGGCGGCGGGCTTGTCGTTGAAAGGCTGCTCCGGCGGGCGCGAGCACCAGTCGATGGCATTCTTCAGCACGCCGGGGATGGTGTAGTTGTATTCCGGCGTGACGAACAGGAGCGCGTCCGCCGCCCTGAGCTGCTCGCGCAGCTTCTGCACCGGCGCCGGGAAACCTTTCTCCCGCACATCCTCGTCATACAGCGGTATCTCGCCGATGTCCCCGGACTCGATCTGCATGTCCTTGGGTTTAAGTTCGATGGCGGCCTGCAACAGCAGTTTGTTGTACGAGCCCTTGCGCAGGCTGCCGACCATGGCCAGTACTTTCATCCTTGCGTCTCCGATGGTGCGGGAATGCCCCAGCAGCGTACCGATATAATAGGCGCATGACTGCGACCACGTTCAAAGACCATTTCTCCGGTCATGCGGTGGACTATTCACGGTATCGCCCCGGTGCCTACCCTGCGGGCATGTTCAGGGCGCTGGCGGCCCTGGCACCGGACCGCGGATGCGCGTGGGACTGCGCCACCGGCAACGGTCAGGCGGCGCTGGGCTTGGCGGAACGCTTCGACCACGTCGAAGCCACCGACGCCAGCGACAAGCAGATCGCCGCGGCTGTGCCGAACCCGAAGATCCGCTATTCGGTGGCGCCGGCGGAAGCCAGCGGCCTGCCGGACAGCGGCGTGTCGCTAATCAACGTGGCCCAGGCCCTGCACTGGTTCGACCTGCCGAAGTTCTACGCCGAGGTGCGGCGCGTGGCCCAGCCGCAAGCTGTGCTGGCCTGCTCCTGCTACATGAACTGCACAGTGGAGCCGGGCGTGGACAAGGTAATGGAGCATCTCTACGAAGGCGTCCTGGGGGACGCCTACTGGCCACCTGAACGGAAACATGTGGAGCGCGGCTACGCGGACCTGGACTTTCCTTTCCCTGAGATCGAACTGCCGCGTTTCAACATGCAAGTGCGGTGGGACTTTGCGAACTACGTGGGCTACCTGCGCAGCTGGTCGGCGACCCAGAATTACCTCAAGAAGAACGGCAAGGATCCGCTGGGACTGGTGGGCGAAGAATTGATGAAAGCCTGGGGTG
>DASXYJ010000044.1:0-7365 GCA_036502565.1 Gammaproteobacteria bacterium | reverse complement strand
GGAAGCCGCCGAGCGCGGGACCCACGATCATGGCGGTCATGCTGGCGGAAGAGCCGGCGGACATGGCGCGGGACAGGAGCGAGGGCGGCACCATGCTGGGCAGGAGCGCCTGCATGGTGGGGAACTCGAAGGCGCGCGCGCAGCCGATGATGAACACGATGACGAGGATGGCGGGTTCATCGAACCAGCCGAGCCAGCTGCCCACCGCCAGCAGCAGCGTGGCGATGCCCTCGATGGCCTGGCAGATGAACACGATGCGGCGGCGCTCGAAGATGTCCGCCACGTGCCCGGCGGGCAGCGCCAGCACGAAGGAGGGGATGAACTGCACCAGGCCGATGAGCCCCAAGTCGAGGGCGCGGTGGGTGAGGTCGTAGATCTGCCAGCCCACTGCCACCGAGAGCATCTGGAAGGCGAACATGGAGTTGAGGCGCGAGCACCAGTACTCGAGGAAACCCGGATGCTTGAACAAGCGGGAACTATCGGCGCGGACGTCGGTGTTCATCGTTCTTCTTGTGGGTGAGTCTAGTGGGGGATGCGGGAGAAGAGGGTAGCGGCACCCTGGTCCCATACGTCCCAATCATGGCCGCCCTTCACTTCCACGAAATGACCCGGCGGGAGCAGGGGCGAGATGAGCTTGGCGGCTTCGATGAAGCGGTCAGAGTCGCCGCAGACCAGCCAGATGCGCCGGGCTTCGGCCGGGTCCTGCCAGCCTTTGACGACACGCCAGATCTCCCTCTGATAGTTGTCGCCGTCCAGGGCGGCTGGCACCGGGCCTGGATCCCAGTGGGCCACGCCGCCGGCAGCGGCCACTTCCCGGGTGAGGGAGGGCGCGCCCATGTAAGGCGCGAACAGCACGATGCCGCTGACGTCGTGCGGATAGGTACGCTCATATAACAGCGCACCCATGCCGCCCATGGAAGCGCCCGCGAGCCAGATCTCCTTATAGCCGCGCGCACGGGCGGGGACGATGATCTCGTCATGCAGGCGTTGCTGGACCTTGCCCTCGGCGTAGTAGTTGAGCGTGGCGCCCGCCAGCAGCACGTCGGCCTGGGGCCAGGCTTTCTGGATGACTTCGGCCATGCCGGTCTTGGCCAAATCATCCAGGTCGTCACCCCGGCCCGGCAGCAGGATGACCAGGGGATGGCCGGTGCCCGGTTGCGGCGCGGGTATCGCCTGCACCGGGATGGGGCCGGTGGGTTTGCGCAGCGTCGCGCAACCCAGCAACACCAGGCTCATGAGGAGCCCGCTCAGCAGGTCGCGGAGCCGGGCCTGGCGCAGCCGTGTGAGGAGCGTGGGCATGGAGTCCTTGCGGGGCATGGATGGCCGACAATTATAGGCACCCCCGTCCGCAAGTCCTTGAAAAGTCGGGGACTGTACTAAATCCCTAGTACCCGAAGGTTCCAACCTTATGTCAGGTCTGCTAAATTTGGAGTCCGGCTGGGCGGCTTTAAGGCCAGCCCGGAAGCCCTTGAAATCCCTTAACTAAATATTCTCGTGCTTAGGGGCATTACATGAATAAGACACGTCTTCCCATCCTGTTGGCCTTCGGGCTCGCGGCGGTCACCCTCGGCTCGAGCGCCGCACCGGCGCCCAGCAAGGTGCAGAACGCTGTGGCGGCCCAGGAGCAGCTGGACAAGAACGCCGCCGCCTCCCAGAAGAAGGTGGACGCGGTCACAGGCAACACCCAGGACATGCTCAACAGCTACCTGGCGGTGACCCAGCAGACCGATGAGCTGCGCGCCTACGACGAGCAGCTGCAGCAGATCGTGCAGGCCCAGCAGGACCAGATCACCTCCCTGAACCAGCAGGTCTCGCTGGTGGGCGGTACCCGCGATAGCGTGCTGCCGCTCTTGCTGCAGATGGCTGACAGCCTCGGCCAGTTCGTGAAGCTCGACATCCCGTACCGCCTCGATGACCGCCTGGCGCGGGTGCAGGCGGTGCGCAGCGCCATCAGCAGCACCACGGTGCCGGTGACGGAGAAGTTCCAGCGCCTGGTGGCGGCTTATAACGACGAGATCGCCGCCGGCCGCACCGTGGAAGCCTTCCGCGGCCAGGTGAGCGAGGGCGGCAAGTCCCTCACCGTGAACTTCCTGCGCGTCGGCCACCTGCTGCTCGCCTACCAGACCCTCGACAAGAGCGAGACCGGTTACTGGGACAAGCAGGGCCACAAGTGGCAGGTGGACAACAACTACAAGAGCGCGGTGGCGGACGCCATCGCGGTGGCCAACAAGGAGGCGGCACCGAACCTCATGGAACTGCCGGTGGCGGCACCGGAGGCCTCCAAATGAGCATCCTTAACCTGAAGACCACGGTATTCGCCGCCGGCTTGCTGCTGGCCGGTTCCGCTTACGCCGCGCCCGCCGCCACCAGCCTCGACCAGTTGCTGGACCAGGTGAAGAGCGCCGCCCAGCAGAACACCGCCCAGAACCAGCAGCGCGAGGCGCAGTTCCGCGCCGGCGCCGACCAGCAGGCGCAGATCCTGGCTTCCGCCAAGCAGTCGCTGGCCCAGGAGTCCGCCAACGAACAGCAGCTGGAAGCCAAGTTCGAGGCCAACAAGAAGACCCTCGACGACCTCAACAGCCAGATCCGCACCCGCGAAGGCGATTACAGCCAGGTGTTCGACCAGGTGCGCCAGGCCGCCGGCAACCTCAAGACCACGCTCGACGCCTCCATGACCTCGACCCAGTATCCGGGCCGCGGCGTGTTCCTGGCGAAGCTCGCCGAGAGCGGCGACCTGCCGACCCCGGACGACCTGCACAAGCTGTGGTTCCTGATGCAGCAGGAGCTGACCGCCGAGGGCCAGGTGGCCAAGTTCGGCGCCACCGTGAGCCATGAGGACGGTTCCTCCGAGAACGTGCCGGTGATCCGCGTCGGCGTGTTCACCACGGTGAACGGCAACAGCTTCCTGCGCTACGTGCCTGAGACCGGCGCCCTGGTGCAGCCGGAGCGTCAGCCCGACGGCCACTGGCGCAGCCTCGCCGGCAACCTGAGCTCCGCCACCGGCGGCGTGCAGGCCATGGCGGTGGACCCGAGCGGCGGCGACCTGTTGCGCAGCCTGGCCAGCCAGCCCTCCTTCATGGAGCGCGTGGCCCAGGGCCACACCACCGGCTGGATCATCATCGTGCTGGGCTTCATCGGCCTGCTCATCATCCTGGAGCGCGGCGCGTATCTCTTCATGGTGGGCGGCAAGATCAAGGCCCAGATGGGCTCCAGCAAGGCCGACCTCGGTAACCCGCTGGGCCGCATCCTCTCGGTGTTCAACGAGAGCAAGGCGGATGATGCCGACACCCTCGGCCTGCGCCTGGACGAGACCCTGCTGCGCGAGCGGCCGGTGATCGAGGCGCGCCTGGGGCTGTTGCGCATCCTGGCGCTGGTGGCGGTGCTGCTCGGCATCCTCGGCACCGTGGCCGGCGTGATGAACACCTTCCAGACCATGAACCTGTTCGGCAGCGGCGGCGCGCAGGTGGCGGCCGGCATCGGCTCGGCCCTGGTGCCGACCTGGCTGGGCCTGCTGGTGGCCACCATCCTGCTGTTCTTCCACGGCATGATGAGCGCCCGCAGCGAGCAGCTCATCCACACCCTGGAAGAGCAGAGCGCCGCGATCCTGGCGGCGCGCGCCGAGAAGCTGGCGGCCGCCAAGGCGCGCTGATGCAAGGCCTGCAGGACCTCTTCAGCGGTTTCGCCGGGCTGTTCGCGGCCGGCGGCGTGCTGTGGCTGCTGCTGCTCCTGGCGGTGGTGCTGTGGACGCTCATCGCCGAACGCTATTGGTACTTCCTGTTCGTCTATCCCGCGGCGCAGGAGATCGCGCTGCGCCGCTGGAAACGCTATGAGAAGGCGGAACTGCGCGCCGCGCGCCGCGCCCGCACCCAGATCGTGGGCAGCGTGTTCGCCGAGACCCATCGCTCCGTGAACGCCATCCAGTCGCTGGTGACGGTGATGTTCCTGCTGGGCCTGGTGGGCTCCCTGAGCGGCGTGATGAACGTGCTCTCGGCTGCTTCACTCGGCGGAGCGGCTGGGCAGCAGCGTATCGCCGGCGGTCTCATCACCGCGGGCGTGCCGCTCCTGGCAGCCGGCTCCCTGGTGCTGGTGGCGCTGTTCTTCACCCGCGCGCTGCGCGACCGTGCCGACCGGGAGACCCGTCTCCTGGCCGACCGCCTGCGCAGGGGCTGACGCGCCATGCTCCGTTACTTCGGTTCCTTCGCGCTGGGCCTCCTGATGGTGATGGGCGTGCTCATCGCCATGCAGAGCCTGGTGGTGGGACGCCAGTTCCAGTTGAACGCCGCCGGTAACAGCGATACCAGCGCCGTGGTGAACCTGAACGGCGGCAACGCCGCCCAGGCGCCGCTCTCGATCGGCGCGCTGCCGGCCAAGCCCGGCCCCGGCAACCGTGCGCCCTCGCTGCCGGAGGAGAACGTGGCCCGCGCCGCGGCGCCGGACCTGCCGCTGCCCAACATCGGGCTGCCGTCCTACAAGCCGCAGTTCCTCGCCGGCGCCACCCAGAGCGTGGCGGAGAGCGAACCTGAGAACACCCAGCCTGCACCCGCCAGCGGCACCGCACCCGCCGCCCAGCCGGTGCTGGCGGTGGGCGACATCGTGCTGATGGAGCGCGTGGAGCCGAAGTTCCCGACCCAGGCCATCCGCGAGGACATTAATTCAGGGTCAGTGACCGTCAAGTTCACCGTGGAGCCCGACGGCAGCGTGTCCAACCCCAGCGTGATCGACGCCAAGCCGCGCCGCGGCGTGTTCGATGACGCGGCCCTGCGCGCGGTGGTGAGATGGAAGTTCAAGCCCATCGCCGCGCCGCGTGACACGCAGGTGGTGGTGGAGTTCAACCGCGGAGGTGGCGGCTGATGAGTAACTCACGCCTGCTCACCGCGGCGCTGGCGCTGATCCTCGCGGGCTTCAGCCTGGGCGTGGCCGCTGACACCAGCTTCAGCCAGGGCTCCATCTCCAGCGCGTTGTTCCGCAAGATGCGCTCGGTGCAGGCGCAGATCCGCGCCGGCCAGTACGGCGACGCCGCCAACCAGTTGAGCTACCTGCAGACCGTGACCACCAACGCCTATGAGGCGGCGGTGGTGCGCGAGCTGACCTCCGACCTCTACATCTCCCGCGGCGACTTCGCGAACGCGCTGCAGGCGCTGCAGCCGGTGGTGCAGCAGGGCATCCTGCCGGGCTCGGAGCAGCGCGAGGCGCAGCTCACCTTGGGGAAACTGCTGGTGGCCAGCGGCCAGTACCAGCAGGGCGCCGACATGTTGCGCAACTCACTCGGCCAGGAGACCCCGTCGCCGGACGTGCTGATGGCGCTGGCCCAGGCTTACGCCCAGTCCGGCCAATGCCGCCAGGCGGTGCCGGAAGCCAAGCGCGCCATCGACACCACCGTGGAGCCGCCGGCGGAGTGGTACCAGCTGATGGTGTCCTGCCTCTACCAGGAACACGACTACGCGGGCGCCGCGGAACAGCTCGAGGCGCTGCTCAGCCACTATCCCGAGCAGACCCAGTATTGGTCGCAGTTGGGCGAGGCCTATGCCCAGTCCGGCGATGCCTCCAAGGCGCTGGCCGTCTACGCGCTGATGTATCGCCAGGGCCTGATCCGCCAGACCCAGGACTACCTGAGCCTGGCCTCGCTCTACATCCAGAACAACGTGCCCTACCAGGCGGCGCAAGTGCTGCAGGAAGGCCTGCAGTCGGGCGCGGTGCCGGCGAGCGAAGCGAACTACACGCTGCTGGCGGGCGCCTGGCAGGATGCGGGCGATCTCGACCGCGCGGTGGCAGCCTTGGGCGAGGCGGAGAAGCAGTCCAAGAGCGGCGACGCCCTGGTGTCCCAGGCGCAGATCTATACCCAGCGCCATGAGTGGTTCTCCGCGATCGACACCGCGAAGAAGGCCATCGCCAAGGGCAACCTGAAGCGTCCGGGCCGCGCCTGGCTCCTGCAGGGCATCGCCCAGGTGCAGAACCGCCAGTACGACGACGGCACCGCGTCCTTGCGCGAAGCCGTGAAGTACGACGACGTGCGCGCCCAGGCGGAAGCCTGGCTGCACTACCTCAGCGTGCGCAGCTCCGGCTGAGCCTCAGGGCGCGACGTGCCCGTGGTCGGGTTCGCCGCAGCGCTTCAACACTTCCAGCCGTACTTCGTCCCGCAACTTGCGTGCGGCATCGCCGTTGCGCGCTTCGGGTGCGATGGGCGGCGTGACTTCCACCGCCAGGTCGCCCTGGCGCGGCCACCAGCGGTGCGCCGGCAGGATGTGTCGTGCGCCGCGGATGGCGATGGGTACCACCGGCAGTCCGCCGCGGGTCGCGGCCATGAAACCGCCTAAGTGGAACGGGCGCAGTCCCGCCTCGGCGACGAAGGTGCCTTCCGGGAAGACTCCCAGGCAGCTGCCTTCGGCGGCGCGCTGCATGATGCGGGCGGCGTCGTTGCGGGCGCCGTGCTGGTCGAAACGTTCCACGAACTCGGAGCCGAGCCGCGCCAGCATCCAGCCCACCAGCGGCACCTTGGTGATCTCGCGCTTGATGACGAAGCCGAAGCGCGGGGGCAGGGCGGCGGTGAGGATGATGCCGTCCAGGTAGCTCGCGTGGTTGGCGGCGACGATGCAGGTCTCGGGCAGGTGCTGCAGGCCGCTCACGTCCAGGCGCACGCCCAGCAGCCGGAACAGGATCCGGGCGCTCCCGCGGGCGGCGCGGCGGCGGCGCTCCCGCCCGGGCAGCGCGATCACCACCACCATGGAAGGCAGGGTGAATAGGACTATGGCAAGCCAAGCCCGGAGGCCATATATGAGGCTGTAGCCCTTGGAATCTGGGGGGGTCATGGGCCCGGCAGTATCCCGGTTACCCCCCTATAGGACAAGGCTTGGAAGGCAAACTTGGACACATATTGTCAAAATGGTGTATATTTGACATATAAATGTGAACCGTATCACGGTGTTAAGTGGCTAAAGCGATGAGACTCTGGCAACCCGGAATGGATGACGGGACCTTAGTCAGTACACGAAATTAATCAAAGGGATTTCCCCATGAGCGAAAAACAGCTGATCAATACCTCGGTACCCGGTACACAACAGGGTCCGTTGCCTATCCCCGTCGAGCCCGGCCACAGTCAGCCGGACGTCGAACGTTTCCTCGACTCCATGTGGAGCGAGCGCGGCTTGAGCGAGAACACGCTCGCCGCCTATCGCGCCGATCTCTCCGGCCTCAGCCGTTGGCTGGAAGGTCAGGGCGTGGAGCTGATGGACGCGCAGCGTGAGCACCTGCTCGCGTTCCTGGCCTGGCGCGTGCAGCAGGGCGCCCGCCCGCGTTCCACCGCCCGCCAGCTCTCGAGCATCCGCCGTTTCTACCGTCACATGCTCCGCGAGGGCAAGCTGGCGGAGG
>DASXYJ010000043.1:0-6061 GCA_036502565.1 Gammaproteobacteria bacterium | reverse complement strand
CGCGGCGCCCACCTGCAGGGTGGTGAGGATCACCGGGCGCTGCTCGCGGTGGCCGCCGGAGTCCGTGACCCAGCGCTCCTCATCGAGTACGTCTGCCTCGAAGAAGCGCTCCGGCTTGTCCTTGTGCTGCATCGGATGCAGGCCGAAGCGCACGCGGCGCTTGCCGTTCTCCGTGAAGGCGACCACCGCGAAGGCGTGCAGCGAGGAAGTGCGCGCGCCAGTGTCGATCTTGGCCTTGATGCGTTTGATGCCGAGTTCCGGCAGCGCGACCCACTCGCGCCAACCGACTTGCAGCGGTGTGGTTGGGACTTCGTTCATTATTGGAATGCGGCCGGGTAGGGCTTCGGTCCATAATACACCGGGCTCGAAACGGAAGGTGCGTGTCAAATGGCGGACTCCCTGCTCAAGGTCGGCGTATGCCACGACCCCCGCCAGGCGCACTACGGTTTCGGCGAGGGCCACCCCTTCGGCCATGACCGCTTCAGCGCCTTCTGGCGCGAGAGCGTGGCGCGGGGCTTCGACAAGCGGGTGCATGCCATCCCGGTCGAGGCCGCCAAGCGCGCGCAGCTTGAGATGTTTCACTCCCGTGACTTCCTGAGCTTCGCCGAGGAGCAGAGCCATCGGGGCGACGGGTATATGGACGAGGGGGACACGCCGGCACAGCAGGGTATATATGAGGCGGCCTGCGAAGTGGTGGGCGCCACCTTGAACGCCGTGGACGGCGTCATGTCCGGCGAATGGCGGCGCGCCTTCGTGCCCATCGCGGGCTTGCATCATGCCGCGCGTGCCCATGCCGCCGGGTTCTGTGTGCTGGATGACATCGGCGTCGCCGTCGAGTTGCTGCGGCGCCATCACGATGTCAGACGCATCGCTTATGTCGACATCGACGCGCATCACGGCGACGGCGTGTTCTATTCCTTCGAGGACGATCCGGACCTCTTGTTCGCCGACCTGCACGAGGACGGCCGGTTCCTCTATCCCGGCACCGGCAGCAGCGCGGAGACCGGCAGCGGGGAGGCGGAGGGCACCAAACTCAACCTGCCGCTCCTGCCCGGTTCCGGCGATGCCGAGTTCATGCGGGCCTGGGACAAGGTGGAGACTTACCTCAAGGCCGGCAAGCCGGACTTCATCCTGTTCCAGTGCGGCGCCGACAGCATCGCCGGCGATCCCATCACCCACCTGCGCTTCACGCCCGCGGCCCATGCCCATGCGGCCCGGCGCCTGTGCGTGCTCGCCGAAGAACTAGGGCATGGCCGCGTCGTCGGAATGGGCGGCGGAGGCTATAACCGGCAGAACATAGCCCTCGGTTGGAACGGCGTGCTTGAGTCTTTTTTAGCCACTTAGCTACCGCCTCTGCGGTAAAATAGCCGCCGCCGACCTAACGCCAGCCGCGGAGCTTCCCGATGTTCACCCCTGATATGCAGATCGCCGGGTTCGACGACGAACTCCTGGGAGCCTTGCGCGACGAGTTGCGCCGCCAGGAAGAGAACATCGAGCTCATCGCCTCCGAGAACTACGTGAGCCCGCGGGTGCTGGCGGCGCAGGGCTCGGTGATGACCAACAAGTACGCCGAAGGCTATCCCGGCAAGCGCTACTACGGCGGCTGCGAGTTCGTGGACGTGGCCGAGCGCCTCGCCATCGAGCGTGCCAAGAAGCTGTTCGGCGCCGCTTACGCCAACGTGCAACCCCATTCCGGTTCCCAGGCCAACGCGGCGGTGTACTTCGCGCTGCTCAAGCCCGGCGACACCATCCTCGGTATGAGCCTCGCCCACGGCGGCCACCTCACCCACGGCGCCAAGGTCAACCTCTCGGGCAAATTCTTCAACGCCGTGCAGTACGGCATCGACACCAGGACCGGCGAGATCGACTACGGCCAGGTGCAGAAGCTCGCCGAAGAACACAAACCCAAGATGATCGTGGCCGGCTTCTCCGCCTATAGCCGCCGCATCGACTGGCAGAAGTTCCGCACCATCGCCGATTCCGTGGGCGCTTATCTCTTCGTGGATATGGCGCATGTGGCCGGTCTCGTGGCTGCGGGCCTGTATCCGGATCCGGTGCAGATCGCCGACGTCACCACCACTACCACCCACAAGACCCTGCGCGGTCCTCGCGGCGGCCTCATCCTCGCCAAGGCCAACGAGGAGATAGAGAAGAAACTCAATTCGTCCGTGTTCCCGTCCACCCAGGGCGGCCCGCTGATGCACGTGATCGCGGCGAAGGCGGTGGCCTTCCTCGAGGCGCTGCAGCCGGAGTTCAAGGTCTATCAGAAGCAGGTGCTGGACAACTCCCGCGCCCTGGCCGACACCTTCGTGAAGCGCGGCTACGACGTGGTGTCCGGCGGTACCGACAACCACCTGTTCCTGCTGGACCTCATCAAGAAGGACATCACTGGCAAGGACGCGGACGCGGCCATGCACGCCGCCAACATCACCGTGAACAAGAACGCGGTGCCGAACGACCCGCGCCCGCCCATGGTCACCTCGGGCCTGCGTCTCGGCACCCCGGCCTCTACCACCCGCGGTTTCAAGGAAGCCGACATCCGCGAGCTGGGCGGCTGGATGGCCGACATCCTGGATCACATGGGCGACGAGAAGATCCTCGCCGACACCAAGCAGAAGGTGCTGGCCCTTTGCAAGAAGCACCCCGTTTACGGCGGCAGCGCGAAGTTCTGACCGAATGCATTGCCCCTTCTGCAACCACGAAGACACCAAGGTCATCGACTCACGCCTGGCGGGTGAAGGGCAGCAGGTGCGGCGGCGCCGCGAGTGCGAGAAGTGCGGCGAGCGTTTCACCACCTTCGAGACCGCTGAGCTGGTGATGCCGCGGGTGGTGAAGAACGACGGCACCCGCGAGCCCTACGACGAACACAAGCTGCGCTCGGGGATGACCCGCGCGCTGGAGAAGCGCCCAGTCAGCACCGAAGCGATGGAGGAGGCCCTGGCCCGGGTCATCCACAAGCTGCAGGTGGCAGGTGAGCGCGAGATGAAGTCACGCCAGCTGGGCGAATGGGTGATGGAGGAGTTGAAGGTGCTGGACGAGGTGGCCTTCGTGCGCTTCGCCTCCGTGTACCGCAGCTTCCAGGATGTGAACGAGTTCCGCGAGGAGATCGAGCGCCTGCAGGGCGAGTCGGCCCGCGCGGCGCGGGACCGCGAACAGATGCCGTTATTGCCGGACGACAAGAAGAAGCAGTCATGAGCGATTTCAATCACGATGACCACCGCCACATGGGCGAGGCCCTGCGCCTCGCCGAGATGGGCCTCTATACCACCGACCCCAACCCGCGCGTGGGCGCGGTGCTGGTGAAGGACGGCAAGATCGTCGGCCGCGGCTTTCACAAGACCGCGGGCGAGGCCCATGCCGAGGTCCTGGCGCTCAAGGAAGCCGGTGCTGCCGCCAAGGGCGCCACCTTATCTGTGACGCTGGAACCCTGCGCGCACCAGGGCAAGACACCGCCCTGCGCGGACGCAGTGGTGAAGGCCGGCGTGGCCAGGGTCGTGGCCGCCATGACCGACCCCAATCCGCTGGTCGCAGGCAAGGGCTTCGAGAAGCTCAAGGCTGCTGGCATCGCGGTGGCGCAGGGGCTGATGGAGTCCCAAGCCAAGGCGCTCAATCCCGGTTTCATCAGCCGCATGAGCCGCGGCCGTCCCTGGGTGCGCAGCAAGCTCGCCGCCAGCATGGATGGGCGCACCGCACTGGATAACGGCGAGAGCAAATGGATCAGCTGCGACGCCTCCCGCGAAGACGTGCACCGCTGGCGCGCCCGCAGTTCCGCAGTGCTCACCGGCATCGGCACCTTGCTGGCCGACGACCCTACCTTCACGGTGCGCTTGCCGGGCGAGTGGCGCCAGCCCAAGAAGATCATCGTGGACACAAACCTCAGCACCCCGGTGGATGCCAAGGTGTTCAAGCAGAACCCGGACCTGGTGTTCATCGCCACCGGCGTGGATGACCCGGAGGAGCACGAGGCCCTCAACGCCATCGGTGCCAACATCCAGGTGTTCCCGGAGCGCCGTGGTTTCATGGACCTGAAGTCCATCCTCGAGACCCTGGCGGAGCTGGAATGCAACGAGGTGCTGATGGAGGCGGGCGCCGGCATGAACGGCGCATTGCTGGAAGCCGGCATGGTGGATGAGCTCATCGTCTACATGTGTCCGACGCTGTTGGGCGACAAAGCCCGCGGCATGTTCAGCCTGCCCGGTATCAGCAGCATGAACGAACGGCGCGAACTCGAGATCGTTGACGCGCGCATGTTCGACAAGGACCTGCGCCTGATCCTGCGGCCCAAGCCCAAGGCCTGATCCCTATGTTCACCGGCATCATCCAAGCGATTGGCAAAATCGAGGCGCTCACGCCCCAGGGCGGCGACCTGCGCCTGTCCATCGCCACCGGTGAGCTGCCCATGCAGGATGTGAATATCGGTGACAGCATCTGCGTGAACGGCTGCTGCCTCACGGTCATCGCCAAGCGCGAACATGCCTTCGATGCAGACGTCTCCAAGGAGACGCTTTCGCTCACCACGCTGGGCGCCTTGAAGGCCGGCTCACCGGTGAATCTGGAGAAATCCCTGACCATGTCTACGCCCCTCGGCGGTCATATCGTCAGCGGCCATGTGGACGGGCTCGGCACCGTCAAGTCGCGCCGCGAGGAGGCCCGCTCGGTGCGCTTCGACATCCAGGTGCCGGCGAACATGAAGAAGTACATCGCCCACAAGGGCTCCGTGAGCGTGGACGGCGTAAGCCTCACGGTGAACGCGGTGCAGGACGACGTGTTCGACGTGAACATCATCCCCCACACCCTGGCTCACACCATCTTCGGCGACTACCGGCCGGGCAGCCGGGTGAACCTGGAGGTGGACGTGGTGGCGCGCTATGTAGAGCGCATGCTCGGGGAACGCGCCTCATGAAGCTCAACAGCGTCGAGGAGATACTGGAGGAGTTGGCCGCCGGCCGCATGGTCGTCATCATGGACGACGAGGACCGGGAGAACGAAGGCGACCTCATCATGGCCGCAGGCATGTGCCGTGCCGAGGACATCAACTTCATGGCGCGCTACGGGCGCGGACTCATCTGCCTGACCCTCACCCGCGAGCGTTGCCGCCAGCTGCGCCTGCCGCTGATGGTGAGCGACACCGACAAGAACCAGACCACCAACTTCACGCTCTCCATCGAGGCGGCGGAAGGGGTGACCACTGGTATCTCCGCCTACGACCGCGCGCTGACCGTGCGCGCTGCGGTGAAACCGGATGCCAAGCCAGAAGACCTCAAACAGCCGGGCCACATCTTCCCGCTCATGGCCCAGCCAGGTGGCGTGTTGACCCGCGCCGGGCACACGGAAGCAGGTTGCGACCTGGCGCGCCTCGCGGGTCTGGAACCGGCATCGGTGATAGTGGAGATCCTCAACGAGGACGGCAGCATGGCGCGCCGCCCGGACTTGGAGAAGTTCGCTGAGGAGCACAAGCTCAAGATCGGCACCATCGCGGACTTGATCCGCTACCGCATCGAGAAAGAGAAGACCGTGCAGCGGGTGGCGGAGCGCAAGGTACCCACGGAGTTCGGCGAGTTCCAGCTCGTCGCCTACGAGGACAGGGTGAGCAAGGCGGTACATCTCGCCCTCACGGCGGGTGAGATCAAGCGCGGCGAGCCCACCTTGGTGCGAGTGCATCTCCAAGACACACTGGGCGACATGTTGGGGGTGCGTTGGGACAGCCTGGGGCTGCCGTTGCGCAAGGCCCTGCAGCGCATCGGCAAGGAAGGCGGCGTGCTGGTGGTGCTCCGCCAGCCGGAGGAACCCGGCGAGATCATGCAGCGCCTCTCGTCTGGCGGTGCCGTGGCCAAGAGCGAGGAACCGGCGGCGGAACTGCGCACCTACGGCGTGGGCGCGCAGATACTCCTCGACCTGGGGGTCAGCAAGATGCGTGTGCTCAGCCAGCCAAAGATCATGCATGGCATCTCCGGCTTTGGCCTGGAAGTGGTCGAATACGTCACGCCGGATTGAGTATGACCCCGACACCCTGGTGTCACTCGTTGGCCCGTGTCGTGTGGTGGATCACGTCCCGGATATG
>DASXYJ010000042.1:0-10617 GCA_036502565.1 Gammaproteobacteria bacterium | reverse complement strand
CAAGGTCAACGTCGACGAGAACCAGCAGGTCACACAGAAATACGGCATCCGCAGCATCCCCACCCTCATGATCTTCAAGGGCGGTTCGGTGCAGGCGCAGAAGGTCGGTGCCATGTCCAAGTCACAACTGGCCGCCTTCATCGAGGCGAACATCGACGCCGACGGCGCCGGCAAGAAATCGGGCAGCTGAACCCCCTATGTCTACCCCCACCCCCGTCCGCATCCCCGCAGGCACAGAAAACCAGAGCAGAGACTCACACCCTATGAACCTCACTGAACTCAAGCGCCGGCCGGCCGAAGCCATCATCGAACTGGCCGAGTCCATGGGCCTGGAAGGCATGGCGCGTTCGCGCAAGCAGGACGTGATCTTCTCCATCCTCAAGGCGCACGCCCGCAACGGCGAGGAGATCTCGGGCGACGGCGTGCTGGAGATCCTGCAGGACGGCTTCGGCTTCCTGCGCTCCGCGGAAGGTTCCTACCTGGCCGGCCCGGACGACATCTACGTCTCGCCCAGCCAGATCCGCCGCTTCAACCTGCGTACCGGCGACACCGTGGCCGGCAAGATCCGTCCGCCCAAGGAAGGCGAGCGCTACTTCGCGCTGCTCAAGGTGGACCACATCAACTACGATCCGCCCGAGCACGCCAAGAACAAGGTGCTGTTCGAGAACCTCACGCCGCTGTTCCCCAAGCGCCGCCTCAAGATGGAGCGCGGCAACGGCTCCACCGAGGACATCACCGCCCGCATCATCGACATGGTGGCGCCGGTCGGCATGGGCCAGCGCGGCCTCATCGTCTCGCCGCCCAAGGCCGGCAAGACCATGATGTTGCAGAACGTCGCCCAGTCCATCGCCGCCAACTACCCCGACGTCTACCTCATCGTGCTGCTCATCGACGAGCGGCCCGAGGAAGTGACCGAGATGCAGCGCTCCGTGAAGGGCGAGGTCGTGTCCTCCACCTTCGACGAACCCGCCACCCGCCACGTGCAGGTCGCGGAGATGGTCATCGAGAAGGCCAAGCGCCTGGTCGAGCACAAGCGCGACGTGGTGATCCTGCTGGATTCCATCACCCGCTTAGGCCGCGCCTACAACACCGTGGTGCCGGCCTCCGGCAAGGTGCTGACCGGCGGCGTGGACGCCAACGCCCTGCAGCGCCCCAAGCGCTTCTTCGGCGCCGCGCGCAACATCGAGGAGGGCGGCTCCCTCACCATCCTCGCCACCGCGCTGGTGGAGACCGGCTCGCGCATGGACGACGTGATCTACGAGGAGTTCAAGGGCACCGGCAACTCCGAGATCCACATGGACCGCCGCATCGCCGAGCGCCGCGTGTTCCCGGCCATCAACATCAACAAGTCCGGCACCCGCCGCGAGGAACTGTTGGTGCCGCCGGAGGAGCTGCAGAAGATGTGGATCCTGCGCAAGTTGCTGCACCCCATGGACGAGCTGGCCGCCAGCGAGTTCCTGCTGGATAAGCTCAAAGACACCAAGACTAATGGTGAATTCTTCGATTCGATGAAACGGTAAGAGACAGGAGGGGCGGGCTTAGAGGCCCGCCCTTTCCTTTAGTGCCCCGGAAATAACCGGAACTTGCGCCCGGTCCTTAGGGTCTCAGCAAGTAACCCTCCGGAACGCCAGATGACCTTCAGAGCCCTACCAATCCTGTTCGCCCTGCTGTCGCCGTCCCTGGCCCAGGCGGCCTGCGCCGACCTCCAGTACCGCCAGTTCGACTTCCTGCTGGGCGACTGGAACGTGGCCACTGCCGACGGCAAGCTGGTGGGCCACGATCGCGTCGAGAAGGCCTACGGCGGCTGCGTGGTCCAGGAGCACTGGACCAGCGTGGATGGCGGCACCGGCGGCAGCGTCAGCATCTACGACGCGAGCCGCAAGCTCTGGCACCAGACCTGGGTGGATTCCACCGGCACCCTGGTGGTGCTGGAAGGCGGCCCCAAGGGCGGCGCCATGCTCATGACCGGCGAGATGACTGACGGCGGCAAGCGCGTGCAGGACCGCATGAGCTGGACACCCCAAGGCGGCAAGATCCGCCAGCTCTGGGAGACCTCGTCGGATGGCGGTAAGACCTGGCAGATCATCTTCGACGTCTATTACTCCAAGGGCTAGGACGGGCCTCGATGCCTCGTGCTACCTAAGAGGTGATGTATGCGTATCCTGCCTTCGTTCCTGTTCCTGATCGTCGCTACCCCCTTCGCACAGTCGCAGGCCGCCACTCCGGCGCCCGTGCCCTGCAGCACCCCTGAATACCGTCAGTTCGATTTCTGGCTGGGGGACTGGGACGTGAGCGTCGCCGGCAAGACCGGTGGCCACAACCACATCACCAGCGAATACGGCGGCTGCGTGCTGCAGGAGCACTGGACCGGCAGCGGCGGCAGCGTGGGTTCCAGCTTCAACATCTACGATCCGGTGCGCAAGGTCTGGCACCAGACCTGGGTGGACAACGGCGGCACGCTGCTGGAGATCGAAGGCGGTATGAAGGACGGCAGCATGGTCATGACGGGTGAACAGCTGCAGCCTGACGGGAAGAAGCTGCTCAACCGCATCACCTGGACCCCCTAAGGATGGGAAAGTACGGCAGTTCTGGGAGACTTCCGCCGACGGCGGCAAGACCTGGCAGGTGTCGTTCGACGGACTTTACGCCCGCTCCCACTGAGCCCCGCGGCCGTCGCTCTCGGGCATCCTGCCCTACCGCGACGTTAGGCCATCCCTGGCCGTCACGACGCCCCCGGCCAAAAGACCCGTTTTAGTGTCACAGACAGGCCAGCTCATCCGTCTCATACTCATGGAGGGCCATCCTTAAGGGCCCAGTGAGCTCGCATGGACACTGCCGACCAGGAATTCCTGCAACTGCGGCCCCGCATGTTCGGGCTCGCCTACCGCATGCTGGGCTCCCGCTCCGACGCGGAGGACGTGCTGCAGGACGCCTGGCTGCGCTGGCAGGGCGCGGAGCGGCGTGAGCTGCGCAGCCCCGAGGCCTGGCTCACCACGGTGGTGACGCGCTTGAGCATCGACCGCCTGCGCGAGGCCAAGAAGGAGCGCGAGCACTACACCGGTCCCTGGCTGCCGGAACCGCTGGTGGGCGAGGAACCCGAGACCCCCGAGCATGCCAGCGAGCTGGCGAGCGACGTCTCCATGGCCTTCCTCATGGTGCTGGAGCGCCTCGCCCCCGAGGAGCGTGCCGTGTTCCTGCTGCGCGAGGTATTCGACGCGGATTATCCCGAGGTGGCGCAGATGCTCGGGAAGAGCGAAGCCGCCTGCCGGCAGATGCTGCATCGCGCCCGGGAACGGGTGCGCGAAGGCAGGCCGCAGTTCCAGGTGAACCCCGAGGCCCACCGCCGCCTGCTGGATCGTTTCATCACCGCGACCGGGAGTGGCGACCGTGAACAGCTCATGGCGCTGTTCGCGGAGGACGTGCAGATGACCGGTGACGGCGGCGGCAAGGTCACCGCGGTGCTGCGCGTGTTGCAGGGCGCGGAGCGCGTGGCGCGCTTCTATGCCACCCTGTCCCGCCACACCAGCGGCCGCCTCAGCTACCGGCATGCGGAGATCAACGGTGAGCTAGGCCTGCTGTTGTTGCTGGATGGCAAGCTTGCCGCAGCGGTCAGCGTCGTCACCGACGGCAGGCACATCCTCGACATCTACTCGGTGCGCAACCCGGACAAGCTGCGGCATATCGCCGCGACCTGAGGCTGTCACAAGGGGTGCTCCTCGCGCGTCTATCTCCCTGAAGCGGGGCCATTCCCATCCCGGCCCCCAAGGAGAATGAATCATGTCGCGTAACCGCATCGTCTATCCCACCGTCACCCCGGAACCCTTCAAGAAGCTCTACGACCTCAGCATGTCGGTGCACAAATCCGGTGTCGGCACCAAGCTGGTGGACCTGGTGTTCCTGCGCATATCCCAGATCAACGGCTGCGCCTATTGCCTGGACATGCACGCCCGCGACCTGTTGAAGCAGGGCGAGGACCTCCAGCGCATCGTGAGCCTGGACGCCTGGCGCGATTCCGAGTTCTACAGCGCGAAAGAGCGTGCCGCCCTGGACTGGGCCGAGCATGTCAACGCCCTGGACGAGCACGGCCTGGATGCGGCCGGCGCTGAGCTGCAACAGCACTTCAACGAGCGCGAGATCGCCGAACTCAGCTTCGCGGTGGCCACCATCAACGCCTGGAACATGCTCAACGTTGCCATGCGCACAGCAGTGGAACGCAAACCCCTGGCGGCATGAAACGGGGTCTTTTGGCCGGGGGCGGCGTGACGGCCAGGGATGGCCTAACGTCGCGTAGGGCAGGACGCCCGAGAGCGACGGCCGCGAGGACGCCTCGCCCATTTCGCTGCACAATCCTGTTCCGCGAAATGGCCCAGGGCGGACTTCCTGTCCGCCCGCACGTCGCATGCGACGTGCCCCAGCCCGCGGCCAAAATCCCCGCGTTTCAATCTTCTTGAGGAGACGGCCATGAGACGGATCCGCATCTACCGCAATCCAGGCTGCGCCAAGTGCGCCCGCTACGCACGCCTGCATCAGCGCCTGGACTGGTCCGGGCGGGTGGAGGACTCCACGGCGGTCCCGCCCACGGGACCGCTGGTCATGGGCGAGGTAGTGGTGCAGGAGCTGGCGAGCGGACGGATGCTGCAGGGCGTCGCAGCGGCGCGGCGCATCGCCCTGGAGATACCGGCCTATGCCCCGTTCCGGCTGCTGCTGATGATCCCGGCCATAAGCCGGGCGGCAGATCGGGAGATGCGGGGCTGCGCCGACGACTGTGAGTTGCCGCCAGCGAAGAGGTAGCGGGTCAGTGCCGCTTGGGCCAGGTGCTCTCGAAATGCACCCCGAAGCGCGTGGATTCACCGCGCTCCTCGCGCATCACCGCGCGCCAGCCGATGTCCTTGCGGAAGAAGCGGCCCGGCCAGCGGATGCTCTCGGCGATGTGATACGCGCGCAGGCGCGCGTCCGCGACTGAATCCCCCAGCGCCGTCACCGTCAGCACCCGGCCGCCGGTGGTGAGCACCTTGCCATCCTTCTCTTCCGTGCCGGCGTGGAACACCTTCACGTGGTCGTTGGGGAACATCGGCAAGCCCAGCACCGTGTCGCCCTTGCGGTAGTCGCCGGGGTAGCCTTCCGCCGCCAGCACCACGCCGACGGCCGCACGGCCGTCCCATTCGGCGCTGGTCTTGTTGAGCTTGCGGTCCAGTGCCGCCTCGCACAGCGTCACCAGGTCCGACTTCAGCCGCATCATGATGGGCTGGGTCTCGGGATCGCCGAAGCGGGCGTTGAACTCCAGCACCTTCGGCACGCCGTCCTTGTCGATCATCAGGCCGGCATAGAGGAAACCGGTGTAAGGCATGCCCTCGGCGGCCATGCCCTTGATGGTCGGGCGGATCACCTCGCGCATGACCCGCTCATGGATCTCGCCGGAGACGATGGGAGCGGGGGAGTAAGCGCCCATGCCGCCGGTGTTGGGGCCGCTGTCCCCGTCGCCCACGCGCTTGTGGTCCTGGGAGGTGGCCAGCGCCAGCGCGTTCTCGCCGTCGGCCATCACGATGAAGCTCGCTTCCTCGCCCTGCAGGAACTCCTCGATCACCACGCGGTTGCCGGCGTTGCCGAAGGCGTTGCCCGCCAGCATGTCCCTCACGGCGGCTTCCGCCTGTTCCAGGGTCTCGGCCACCACCACGCCCTTGCCGGCGGCGAGGCCGTCGGCCTTCACCACGATCGGCGCTTCCCGTGCGCGCAGGTAGTTCAGCGCTGGCTCCACCTCGGTGAAAGTGCCGTACTCGGCGGTGGGGATGTGGTGGCGCTTCAGGAAATCCTTGCTGAAGACCTTGGAGCCTTCCAGCTGCGCCGCGAGGCGGCTCGGGCCGAAGCATTTGAGGCCGGCCTGGGTGAACACATCCACCACGCCCAGCACCAGCGGACCCTCCGGTCCGACGACCGTGAGGCCCACGCCCTGGCCCAGCGCGAAGTCCAACAGACCGCGCAGGTCGTCGGCCTTGATGCGCACGTTCTCGCACTTCTTCTCGTGGGCGGTGCCGGCGTTGCCCGGCGCCACGTAGACCTTCTCCACCTGGGAGGACTGGGCCAGTTTCCAGGCCAGGGCATGTTCGCGGCCGCCGCCGCCGATGACGAGGACTTTCATGTCAGTGCCTGAAGTGCCGCATTCCAGAGAAGACCATCGCTATATTGTGTTCGTCCGCCGCCGCGATGACTTCTTTATCCCGCATGGATCCGCCCGGCTGGACGATGGCGGAGACACCCGCCGCCGCCGCCGCGTCCACGCTGTCGCGGAACGGCAGGAAGGCGTCGGAGGCCATCACGGAGCCGCGCACCTCGAACTTGGCCTCGCCGGCCTTGATGGCGGCCACCCGCGCGCTCATCACGCGGCTCGGCTGGCCGGCGCCGATGCCGAGGCTTAAGCCCCCGCGGGCGTACACGATGGCGTTGGATTTCACGTACTTCACCACCCGCCAGGCGAAGGCCAGGTCCGCCAGTTGCTCGGCGTTGGGCGCGAGCTTGGTGACGGTCTTGAAGTCAGCGGCGGACACAGCACCCAAGTCCGCGTCCTGCACCAGGAGGCCGCCGCCCACGCGCTTGTAATCCAGCGTCCGCTTCGGCGCCTGGGCCGTGCCCACCGCCAGCGCCCGCACGTTGGGCTTGGCGGAGAGGGCTTTCAGGGCCGCCGGCTCGATCTCCGGCGCCACCACCACTTCCACGAACTGGTTGTCGAGGATCTTGGCGGCGGTGGCGGCATCCAGGGGCCGGTTGAAGGCGATGATGCCGCCGAAGGCGGAATCCTTGTCCACGCTGTAGGCGCGCTCGTAGGCCAGCTGCGGGGTCTTGGCCAGGGCCACGCCGCAGGGGTTGGCGTGCTTCACGATCACGCAGGCGCAAGCCTCGAAGCTCAGCACGCAGTTCAGGGCCGCGTCCGCATCCGCGATGTTATTGAAGGAAAGTTCCTTGCCCTGCAGCTGGTTGGCCGCCGCCAGGGTGCCCGGAGCAGGGGACTTCTCCGCGTAGAAGGCCGCGTGCTGGTGCGGGTTCTCGCCGTAGCGCAGGTCATAGAGCTTGTGGAACTGGGCGGTATAGGTGGCCGGGAATTCCAGCGTCTGCCCTTCGGGATCCCGCGCCGTCAGGTAGTTGGCGATGGCGCCGTCGTAGGCGGCGGTGTGGGCGAAGGCCTTGGCCGCCAGTTCCGCCCGCAGCGGATCGCCGACGGTATTGCCGTGGGCGCGCATCTCGTCCAGCACCCGGCCGTAGTCGGCGCTGTCCACCAGCACCGTCACGGCCACATGGTTCTTGGCGGCGGCGCGCAGCATGGCCGGACCGCCCACGTCGATGTTCTCGATGGCGTCTTCGAAGCTGCAACCGGGCTTGGCCACGGCGGCCTCGAAGGGATAGAGGTTCACCGCCAGGAGGTCGATGGGCGCGATGCCGTGCTCGCTCATCACCGCGTCATCGACGCCGCGCCGGCCCAAGAGGCCGCCGTGCACCTTGGGGTGCAGGGTCTTCACCCGGCCATCCATCATCTCCGGGAAGCCCGTGTGCTCGGACACGTCCTTCACCTTCAGGCCCGAGTCCCGCAAGAGCTTCGCGGTGCCGCCGGTGGAGAGCAGCTCCACGCCCAGCTCCGCGAGCGCGCGGGCGAAGTCCACGACGCCGGATTTATCCGAGACGCTGATGAGAGCCCGCTTTATGGGCATTGCGACTTTGCCTTTAGAAAGATGACCGACCCCTGGATGCGCCGATGAACGAGGGATCTTCGTCTCTGGCTAGGCGCGGGCGCCCGAGGAACCGGAGCGTACTCTTACGGTACGTGAGGATTCCGAGGGCGACCGCAACACCGCCAGGGGCGAAAAGACCCGTTCACCCGTTGATCTTATATTTACGGAGCTTCTTGCGGAGGGTGCTGCGGTTGAGCCCCAGTATGGTCGCGGCCCGCGACTGGTTGCCGCGGGTGTACTCCATCAGCGTGGTCAGCAGCGGCGCTTCGATCTCGCCCAGCACCATGTCATAGAGGTCGGAAGGGTCATGGCCCTTCAGGTCCGTGAAGTAACGTCGCAGGGTCTTCTCCGCGTGCTCACGCAGGGAATGCGTCGAGGACGCCGCCGGCGCCGCATGGCTGCCGTTGCTGTCCACCACTTCGAGATTGACCCTTTGCGCCCCAGTCTTGTTCATGCCGCCAGCTCCCTGATGTCCTGGTCCGCGAAGAATCCGCGGATCAATGCCTGTTGTTCCGCCGCCGCTTCCGCCCGCAGCACCCGCTCCCGCACCCCTTCCGACCCCGGCAGGGTCTTGAGGTACCAGGAGATGTGCTTGCGCGCGATGCGCACGCCGGTGAATTCCCCGTAGAAACGGTAGAGGTTGTCCAGGTGTCCCAGCATGATGCTGCACACCTCGTCGGGCGAAGGGGAGGCCAGATGCCGTCCCGTCGCCAGGAAATGCTCGATCTCGCGGAAGATCCACGGCCGCCCCTGGGCGGCGCGTCCCACCATCAGGAAGTCGGCGCCGGTGGCTTCCAGCACCTGTCTGGCCTTCTCCGGGCTATCCACGTCGCCGTTGGCCAGCACCGGGATCTTCACCGCCGCCTTGATGGCGCGGATGGTCTGGTATTCCGCCTCGCCCTTGAAGGCGTCGGCGCGGGTGCGGCCATGCACCGAGAGCGCCTGGATGCCGGCCTGTTCCGCCAGCTCGGCCACGCGCACGCCGTTCTTGTTGTCCCGGTCCCAGCCGGTGCGGATCTTGAGGGTCACCGGCACGTCCACGGCCGCCACGGTGGCGTCCAGGATGCGCTTCACCAGTTCCTCGTCCTGCAAGAGCGCCGAGCCTGCGGCCTTGTTGCAGACCTTCTTGGCCGGGCAGCCCATGTTGATGTCGATGATCTGGGCGCCCTCGGCCACGTTGAAGGCGGCGGCCTCGGCCATCATCTCCGGGTCACCCCCGGCGATCTGCACGATGCGCGGCTCCACCTCGCCCTCGTGGTCGCGGCGGCGGCGGGTCTTCAGGCTGTCCTGGAGCTCGGCCCGGGACGTGACCATCTCCGACACGGCCATGCCCGCGCCCAGGCTCTTGCAGAGCTGGCGGAACGGCCGGTCCGTGACGCCTGCCATGGGCGCCAACACCAGGTTGTTGCGGAGAGAATACGGCCCGATACGCATGACTGGTGCGTGAGTTTGGTTCGTTGGGAACGAGGCGAAATAATAGCCAGAATCTTCGGCGCGTCAAAGCTTGAAATTTTTCTGCAACGCGCGGCGGAACTCTGAAGATGTGTCCGGGCACGCCGCGTGCGTGCACGCGCACGACGCAAAACTTCCAATCAAATCAACGGGGAGTCACTCGGCGCTGTTGGGTTGTGCACATATACGCCCGGCCGTCACCTCCAGGCAGGGCGTGAGACTGAAGCCGACCGCTTCCGCGCCCGGATCCATGATGTCCAGGCGGAAGTGCGCCGAGAGACCCGGCGCCAGCTGGCTCACCGCCTGGCCCGCCGGCAGGTACTCCGCGGGCTTGAAGTCGCGGGAACGCAACGCCTCGCCGAAGCGGTCCGTCAGCACCACCCGCAGCTCCGGCCAGGGCTGCACGGCGCCCGCGCCGTTGGTCAGGGAGCCCGTGATGGAGAGGGCCCCCGCGCTGTCCGGGTCGGTGGTCACGTTCAGGGCATCCACGCCCCACTGGGACACGGAGCCGGACCCCGCAAGCGGACGCCCCAGGCGCGCATATAAAGCCTGCAAGGACGGTCCGATGACCGGGTTCTGGCTGAGGGGCTGCCGATACACGTCCACCAACTGCGCTGCCAGCAGCAAGGCCAGTCCCAGCACCGCCAGCCAGGTCAGGCCGCTGCGCAGGGGGTGGCGGGGCTTGGGCGCCGGCGGCTGCGCCAGGTCGTCCACGTGGGCGTAGGAGCGGGGCGTCCCGTCCGCCAGCTCATCCGGCAGCGGCTTGATCGCGTCCTCATAGTCCAGGCCCACGGACTCTGCCGGCGTGGCTTCCGCGGTCTGGACTGCGTCCAGGTCGCCGATGCCGGGCTCCCTCGCCAGCGGGTCCCCCGCATCGATGCCGTCGAACAGGTCATCGATGGGCAGCTGGGACTTGCGGGTGGCCTTCAGCTTCGGCGCCGAAGTGATGGGCTCGTCCTCCGCCGCCATGGGCATCTCGAACTCGGGCGCCGCCTCGTCGCTTATCTGGAGGGGGACGTCATCGGTCTCCACGGGCTTAGGCGTGATGCTGGGTTCCGGCATCTGCGGCGGCACATCGGCGCCTTCCAGCACCTCGTAGGCGTCGAAGATCTCGCCGCACTTGCCGCAGCGCACGGAACCCTGCGCCGCCGTCAGCTGGGCGACGTTCAGACGGAAGCGAGAACCACAATTAGTACAAGTCGTGAACATTGAGCCAAAGCCTCTATTTGAAACTGGCTGGCCTAAGAGGCCAGCTTCCCCGCTACGCATCCATGCTCCGCGGGCAGATTAGGGCAGGCTCTCCGTGCCTGCCCGCTCGGCCGGAAGGTCATGCCACTGGCATGACCTTGGAGCACCGGCCTCGCTAGCGGCGAATTCCCGTGATACGAATCCAATCATCCTTCGTCTGGGTCTCAAGTTCCGCGAAATCCGCCTCATAGGCACGGCG
>DASXYJ010000041.1:0-4149 GCA_036502565.1 Gammaproteobacteria bacterium | reverse complement strand
CTGGAAGTACACCAGCGGCGAGAGCGGGATGAGGCGGGTAGCGGTCTTCTGATCGCGGCCGCCGTAGAGGTCGTCGCCCCTGGTGAACACCACGTAGTCGCTGGGCGACTCCGGACTCACCTTATAGGTCCCAACCAGCGGAGCGAAGGCCTTGGCTGCCACCGGCACCGCATCCTCGTCGCGCGGCACCACCGTGGTCTGGGTGGCGATCATCTGCCACCTGCCGTCGCGCTTGGCCCAGGTGTCGGTGCTAACGTACACGGTCTTCAGATGCTGGCCGTACACTTCCTCGTGCTCGTCGGAGAAGTAGTGGGTCACCACCGCGTCGCCGGCCTGGCGCACCTGGAAGTCCCGCAGCGTGATGCCGCCGCTGAAACCCTTGGGCAGGGGCTGGATGCTCTTCACCAGCTCGGTCTTGTCCTGTATCAGCCCATCCTCGGACGTGTAGATGCAGTCGGCGGCCACGGCCGCATCCCAGGGCCTGGGATCGCCCTTGGTGACGGCGTCGTAGAGCGCCTGGGTGGTCGTGTGGAACCAGGCGCTGTCGACGGGAGCCGCCGAAGCCTGGCCGGCGACGAGGGCCGTGAGGGCGAGCAGGGCATGACGCATGGCGTGGGGTTCCTGTGCGGTGATGAGGCTTGGACCCCTCGTGCCGGCCGCGGTTCCCCGGTGTCAGCGCCGGGTGCCGCCGCTGAGCTGCCAGGCCAGGCCCACGCCACCCACGATGGCATGGGTGAGGCTGCGCAGCGGCCAGGAGAGTTCCGGACGGAACACGTCCAGCAGCAGCACCGCCCGGGGCACGCTGCTGTCGTTCCAGGCTTCATGCTCATAGGTATCGTCCCAGAGGATGCCGCGGCCCTCTTCCAGGGCATGCTGCGTGGCGGCGACGCGCAGGCGGTTGCTGGGCTTGCCGGCGAGGGGCGGCGGGATCACCAGCGGCAGGTGATAGCGCAGGATGCCGCGGAACGGGCCGCGGTGCGCCGGGATGTGCTTGCCGCCCTCCAGTATCGAGAACGCGGCGCTGGTGACCCCGGGGTGCATCTGCAACAGGCGGCGCAGCGCGGGACAGCGGGCCTGGTTGGCGCGATGCTCCGCGCCATACACGCGCAACACGAACAGGCGCCAGAAACGCCCGCCGTGCTTCGACAGCGCCGCTTGCTCGGTCATGAGGTCGTGGAACTCCGGGATGGCGCCCATCTCGCCCATGAGCGCGAGGCACTCGGCGCGGAGGGTGCGCCATTCAGCCTCGAAAGCCGCATGTGCCGGGAAGTAGCGCTGCCGGTCCAGCACCGGCGGCGTCTGCACCTGCCAGTCATAGAGACGGCGCAGCGTGCCGGTGCCCGCGTCGTAGAAACCCATGGGGCTTAGAGGTTGGCTTCTATGAAAGCGGTGAGTTGGGATTTGCTCATGGCGCCGGTCTTCTGCGCTTCCACCGAGCCGTTCTTGAAGAGCATCAGCGTGGGCATGCCGCGCACGCCGTACTTCTGGCCGATCTGCACGTCCGCATCCATGTCGACCTTGGCGATGCGCAGCTTACCCTGGTATTCCACCGCCAACTCATCCAGCAGCGGACCGATGGCCTTGCAGGGAGCGCACCATTCCGCCCAGTAATCCACCAGCACCGGCAACTGGGACTGCAGCACGTCCTGCTCGAAACTGGCCTTGCCGGTGGCGATGATGTCGGCGCTCATGAGGTTCCCCGCGGGTGGTGGAAGGGCCGCTCCATTAGACCCCTGCTCCCGCGAGGCGGCAAGCGCCCTGTCAGGCGGCGCTGGTGACGGCTGTCACTTGTCGCCGGGCCGGCCCAGCCCTACTGTAAGCACCATGAGACCGGGCATCCAAGCCGGACGTAGCAACCAGGGGAATCGCCATGAACGCACCAGTGCAGCAGCCGCAGGAATCCCGTCACAAGATGTGGAGCAGCCTCGCCATCGGCCTCACGGTGGTGGCGGTGGGCGTGGCGTTCCTGATGGACAACTTCGGCTGGCGTCTGCCCTTCTACAGGCCGCACAACTGGTGGGCGGTGTTCATCCTGGTGGGCGCGCTGCCCCTGCTGCTGCAGGCGGCGGACCATTACCGCCGCAGCGGGATCGTGGATCGCACCCTGCTGTGCCTGCTGCTGAGCGCATCGGCACCCATCATGGTGGCGACCATGTTCCTGCTGGAACTTTCTTGGGATCTCTGGTGGCCGCTCTTCGTGATCTATGGCGGTCTGTGGGTCATGATCGGAGGGCGCCGCAAGCAGAGTGTCGGCGGTTCGTAATCCTGCCCTCCCTGGCGCGTCTTCCGGCCCAGCCATCCCTGGCTGGTCGTTCGCCGCTGGCGCGGCTCACCCCCTGTTCATCATCTGTGGCGGGCTGTGGGTCATGGTGGGCGGACGCAAGCACAAGCAGACCGCCTGAGCTTCATCGCGCATCTTCCCGGCAGCCTCGCAGCTGCCGGGAAGATGCGCATCATCACTTCTTCGGATGCATCGGATCTTCGGTGCTGAAGCGGCCGCCCAGCTGGTCGCAGGTGCCCTGGCTCACGCTGTCCACGAAGCCCTTGCCCTTGCAGCTGTTCTTGCCGACGCAGCTGTTCTCGGCGGTCTTGCAGCTGCTCTTGCCCTTGCAGGCGTTCACGCCGTAGCAGTTGCCGAGCGGGTCGGCGCCGGCATCGGCATGCACCGCGAGCGGCGCCAGCACGAACAGCGAGGCAGCGGCACTGGCGAGGGCCAGGCCGCGGAATCCCAGGTCTTTACGCATGGAGTATGTCCCTCTTCGGATGGATGACACCCTATCAAGGACCGCCGCCGGGCCGGGTTGTTCCCTATCGCGGAGCTGAGGGGATGCGAGCCCCATCGTGCGGATACGCGGTCTCGGCGCGGATACGGCGGCATCCACCGCAGCCCGCGGCTGGTTCAGACCTCGAGCGTCTTGTTACAGACCATCCAGTACAGGCCCACCTCGGTCACCACCTCGGCGAACTTGTCGAAGTCCACGGGCTTCACCACGTAGCTGTTGACCCCGAGCTTGTAGCTCTTGAGGAGGTCGCTCTCCTCGTGGGACGAGGTCATGATCACCACCGGCACGCCGCGGGTCTTCTCCTCGGCCTTCATGGCGCGCAGCACGTCCACGCCGTCCAGCTTCGGCATCTTGAGGTCCAGCAGCACCATCTTCGGCATGCCGCCGGCGCGGCTGGTGAAGCGCCCGCGGTACTTGAGGAAATCCAGCGCCTCCACCCCGTCGCGCACCCACACGATGTTGTTGGCGATGTTGCGCGTCTTCAGCGTGTAGAGCGTCAGCTCCGCGTCCGCGGGGTTGTCCTCGGCATAGAGGATGTCTATCTGCTGGTAGTCGCTCATGGCGTCTCCGTACGCGGCAGCGAGAACAGGAAGGTGGCGCCCTGGCCCACCGCCGCGTCGGCCCACAGGCGGCCGCCGTGCTTGGTGACGATGCGCATCACGATGGCGAGTCCCACGCCGGTACCGGGGAACTCATCCGGCCGGTGCAGGCGCTGGAACACGCCGAACAGCTTGTGATAATACTGCATATCGAAGCCCACGCCGTTGTCCATGATGCTGTAGACGCACTCGCGCGCCTCCTGGCGGCCGGTGATCTCGACCCGGGCCCCAGGGTTGTGGCTGCTGTACTTGACGGCGTTACCGATGAGGTTGACCCACACCTGCCGCACCAGGGTCGGGTCGCCGTGGCAGTCCGGCAGGGGACCGATCAGGATGCGCGGACGCTCGGGCACCGCCCGCAGCACCTCGGCGAGGCAATCCCCCACCAGTACGCCCATCCGCAATGGCTCGGTCTCCAGAGGCTTGCGACCCATGCGTGAGAAAGCCAGCAGGTCATCGATGAGGGTGGCCATGCGGTGGCCGCTGTCCCGCACCACGTCCAGGAGCCGCATGGCCTCCGCGTCCAGGGCCGAGGCATAGCGGGTGCGCAGCAGCTGGGCGAAGCCGTCGATGGCGCGCAGCGGCGCGCGCAGGTCATGGGAGATGGAGTAGCTGAAGCCCTCCAGTTCGCGGTTGGTGAGCTCCAGCTGGGCGTTGCGCCCGGCCAGCTCCAGGTTGAGGGCCTGCACGCGGGCCTCGGTGCGGCGGCGTTCGCCGATCTCGCGGGTGAGCAGGTACAGGCAGGCCAGCAGCGCCAGCAGGCTGAT
>DASXYJ010000040.1:0-3490 GCA_036502565.1 Gammaproteobacteria bacterium | reverse complement strand
CGGGGTCCAATTGCACGCGCACGGCGTATTGTTGTGAGCCGTAGACGTTCACCTGTGCGACGCCGTTGACCATCGAAATACGTTGCGCCATGAGCGTCTCGCCGTATTCGTCGACCGTGGACAACGGCAGGGTCGCGGAGGAAAACGCCAGAAAGAGAACGGGCGAATCGGCGGGGTTCACTTTGCTGTAGGTGGGCGGCGTGGGCATGTTTGGCGGCAAACTGCGGGAGGCTTTGGCGATAGCGGCTTGCACGTCCTGCGCGGCGGCGTCGATATCGCGGCTCAACGAAAATTGAATGGTGATTTGCGAATTGCCGAGCGAACTGACGGAGGACATCGAATCGATGCCCGCGATGGTGGAAAATTGTTTTTCCAGCGGCGTCGCGACGGACGAGGCCATCGTGCTGGGACTCGCGCCGGGCAGGCTGGCGGAGACGTTGATGGTCGGGAAGTCGACGCTGGGCAGCTCGCTGACCGGCAGCGTGAAGTAGGCGAACACGCCGAACACCAGCAGGCCTGCCATGACCACGGTGGTCATGACCGGGCGGTGGATGAACGGTGCCGATAGGTTCACTGCTGGTTCCTCGCCGGGAGGTTCATGGCTGGGAGCCGGGGACGTTGATCTCCGGCTTGGGCTCGCTGCCGCTGGGCGCGGCGGTGACATGCATGCCTGGGCGCAGGTTGCGGGGCACCGCGATCACCAGCTGCTCGCCGCCCTTGAGGCCGGCGGATACCACCGCCACATCACCCAGCTGCCGGTCCACCTTGATGACCTGCTGGTCGGCGACGCCGTCCTTAACCATATATACATAGTTGCCGGACTGGCCGGTCAGCACCGCGCTCTGGGGGACCACGACCGCGTCCTGCTGCAGCGCGAGCTGCAGGGTCACGCCCACGTACTGGCCGGGCCAGAGTTGCTCATGCTGGTTGGGCAGGCCGGCCTTGAACATCACCGTGCCGGTGGCGGTGTTCACGGCGTTGTCGATGAACACCAGCCTGCCCTGGTCCAGGTTGCCGCTGCCGTCCTCGCGGGTGATCTGCACCTTGAGGGCATGCCGGGCGTCGTAGTCCCGCACCTGCGGCAGGAACTGCTGGGCCAGCTGGAACTGCACCTGGATTGGCTGCATCTGGTTCAGCACCAGCAGCGGGTTGGCATCGGTGGGAGCGACGATGTTGCCGGCCTTCACTCCCAGGCTGCCGGTGCGGCCGGCGATGGGGGCACGGATGTCGGTGTAGGAGAGGTTGATCTGGGCCTGCTTGTAGGCAGCCTCCGCCTGGTCGGCGGTGGCCCGGGCGTTCTCGTATTCCTGGGGCGTGACGAAGTCCTGCTTGGCCAGCGGTTCCAGGCGGTCGGCGTTGGCCTTGGCGTTCTCCCAGGCAGCCTTGGCCGAGGCCAGCGCTGCCTCGAAGGGACCCGGGTCGATGAGGAACAGCTTCTGCCCGACGGCCACGGTCTGGCCTTCGGTGAAGTAGACCGCCTTCAGCATGCCGGCCACCTGCGGGCGGATCTGCACCATGTGTTCCGGCACCACCTGGCCCACGGCGGTGAGCGTCACCGGCATGGGCTGCACTTTCGCGGTCCCCATGCTCACGGTGAGGTTGTCCACCTGCTCGTGCTTATGGCCGTTGCGGATGTTGCTCCACACCCGCAGCGCCACCAGCAGCACCAGCAGGGCGACGATACCACCGATGATCCAGACACTGCGCTGCTTGCGGCTCACGGTTGCTCCGACTTGGCTTGAGGGGCGTCGAGGCCGCCCATGGCATGGCCCATGGCGGCGAGCGCCGCGAACCAGTTCAGTCTCGCCTGCACCTGCTGCACCCGCGCATTGGCGAGAGTGGCTTGTGCCGAGAGGACATCGAGGATGCTGCCCAAGCCATTCTTGTAACGCGCCTGGGTGACGTCGTCCGCCTGTTGCGCGCTCTTCAGCTGCAGGTCGCTGGTGTCGAGGCTGGAGGCGGCGGTGCGCATGTTCTGGTAGGCCTGCCAGACCTCGAGCTGCACCGCCTGCACCAGCTGGGCATCGGTGGCCTTGGCCACGTCCACCGCGGCCTGCGCCTGCCGGTCAGCAGCCTGGTTGGCGAAACCGCTGAACAGCGGGAAGCTTAAGGTGAGGTCAGCCTGATAGGTGTTGGACGTGTTCTTGGGTTTGCCGCTGATCTGGCTGGTGGTGCGGCCGGCGCTGGCGTTGAGGATGAGGTTGGGCCAGCCCTGGGCGCGGGTGGCTTCGAGGCTGGCGATGGCTGCCTGCTGCTGTGCTTTCGAAGCCAGCAGTTCGGGACGCGACTCTGCGGCCTTGGCCAAGAGATCCCGCACATCCTGCTGCGGCAGCGTGGCGGTGACCTGGGTCTCCCAGGGTGCCAGCGGCACGGCGCTGTCCGGCGCGTAGCCCACGGCGATGGCGAGCTGGCCGCGGGCGGCGGCGAGTTGGCCCTGCGCCGTCTGCAGGGCGAGCTTGGCGCCGGCCAGGGCCGCCTGCGCCTGGTACACGTCGCCGATGGTGGCCAAGCCTGAGCTCTTGCGCTGGTTGGCGGCATCCATGAGCGCGCTCGCATCCTGCACGCTCTGCAGGTCGGCGTCCTGCAGCGCCTGCAGGCCCAGCACCTGGTAGTAGTCCTGTTCCACCTGCAGGATCAGATCCTGCATGGTCTGGTCGCCGTCCAGCTGGGCGGCAGTGAGCTGGTACTTCGCGGCGTCGATGCTGCCGGAACGGGTGCCGAAGTCGAACAGCAGCCAGCTCAGGTCGATGCTGGGCCCATATAAGGTCTCGGGCGAGGCGGTGCCGGAGGTGCCGCTGGCGAGTTTCTGCCGCTGATAGTCGTAGGCCAGGGTGAGCTGCGGCCAGTAGCCGGCCCGTGCCAGCTCCACGCCGGCCTCGCTGCTGCGGATCTGCGCCCAGGCGATGCGGGTGGCGGGATTGTTATGCAGCGCGAGGTCGGTGAGCTGCACCAGCGTGAGGGGCTGCTCGAAGTGCGGCGCGTCCACCGCGCGCGCGGGCAATGTAACCGCCAACAGGCAGGTGAGGGCGGCGAACACGGGACGCTGTGTCGTGGATTGCGGCATGGATGGTTCGTCAGGGAGCGTGCCTGCTTTGACGCCGGCGCGCGGGCTTGGTTCACGGCGGCGCGGCCCGCAGGCGAAAAATGGCCGCGGAGTATTCTCGCACCACGCCGTTATTAGGTCTCGGCTGATACACTTTGATACAAATCGCGCCGTCGCGCATCTGCGGCGGGCACGCATGGCAGATAGAATCTCCGCCAGACTTCCCGGCCTGCATCACATGACCAAACGCGACCATATCCTGCTGGTGGATGACGACGCGGAGATCCGCGCGCTGCTCTCGGAGTACCTGACCCGCGAGGGCTTCAGCGTGACCGCGGTGCCGGACGGCCGCAGCATGGACGAGGCCCTCGAGGATGAGCGCTTCGACCTGGCGGTGCTGGACCTGATGCTGCCGGGCGAGGACGGCGTGAGCCTGTGCAAGCGCCT
>DASXYJ010000039.1:0-6982 GCA_036502565.1 Gammaproteobacteria bacterium | reverse complement strand
GCTGATGACGTTGCCCACCACGATGGCGCCGATGGTGAGGTGCCGGCCTTCGCTGGCGCGGCTGCGGCGCTCGGCCAGCAGGTCGGCCTCGGTGGCCGCCATCTGCCGGGTGAGCGTCACCACATCATCCATCTGGCGGTGGGTGTCCAGCACCGGCGGCACCAGCGCGCGGTCCACCAGGGCGTGGCCGTCCCGGGCCGCGATGGTCTGGGCCAGGCCCTGCAGCACCTGGCCGGCAAGGCTGCGCAGGGAAGCGACGCGTCCGCGCTGCTCGGGGTTATCCCCCACCAGCGTATCCAGTACGTCGATCCTGGCCGGGATGGCTGCGGAGTATTCCTGATACCGGTCTTTCAGACTGGGATCCGCGGTCAGCGCGTAACCGCGCGCCGTGGCGGTGGCGCCGCGCAGCTCCGAGAACACCTGGTTGGTGGTGATGATCACCTCATAGGTGTGGTCCACCCAACCGGCATTCTGGGCGTTCTGGGCGGTGCTGTAGTAGGCGAGCACAGCGGTGCCCGCCAGCAGCAGCACGGCGGCCACGAACACGGCGCGGATGAGGCGTACCTGGCGCGGTATGGAACTGGCTGGTTCCGGCGTAGAGGCCGGCGCTAGCGTCGGATCTTGCTCCATCCACACCCTCCCCCGGGCGAGATACTGACTGCGGAGATACCCGCGAACCTCGTCACTGGCCGGACGTGCCGTCCTCGAGCATGAAGAAGAAGGTCGCCCCCTCGCCTTCCACCGCCTCGGCCCAGATGCGGCCGCCGTGGCGCATCACGATGCGCTGCACGGTGGCGAGGCCGACGCCGGCGCCCTCGAACTCGTCCTGGCGGTGCTGGCGCTGGAACGGCGTGAACAGCTTGTCGGCATAGGCCATCTCGAAGCCGGCGCCGTCATCCTTCACGTAGAAGATGTCGTGTCCCGCCTCCGGCGTGCTGCCGAACTCGATGTGGGCCTCGGCACGCCGGGAGCTGAACTTCCAGGCGTTGCCCAGCAGGCACTCCAGCAGGATCCGCGCCATGGCCGGATCCACCTCGGCGCGCAGGCCGGGAGCGATCTTCACCTCGCATGTACGGGTGGGCTCGGCCACGCGCAGCTTGGCCACGATCTCCTCGGCCAGCAGCGTCAGGTCCACCTCGGACTTCACCAGCGGCGCGCGCGATACCCGCGACAGCGACAGGAGCGCGTCCACCAGGGTGGAGATGCGCAGGGTGCCGTCTGTGACGTAGGCCAGGAAGTTCTTGCCGGCCTCGTCGAGCCGGCCCTCGTAGTCCTTGGCCAGCAGCTTGCCGAAACCGCTGACGCTGCGCAGCGGTCCGCGCAGGTCATGGGACACGGAGTAGCTGAAGGCTTCCAGCTCCCGGGTCACCGCCTCCAGGTCGCGGCTCTTCTCGCGCAGGCGCCGTTCCAGGTCCGCGTGGCTGCGCACGTTGTCGAGCGCCGCCGCGGCGGCATCCGCCAGGATGCCCATGAGCTTGATCTCATCCGCGGTGGGCCGATGCCGGCCGCGCCAGAGGTTGGAGAGGCTGCCGATGGGCTCGGGACTCCCCAGCGGCACCACCGCCATGCTCTTCACGTAGGTGTTGCGGTAGATGGAGACGGATACCCGCGGGTCGTCGGTGTCGTCCAGCACCACCGCCTGCTTGTTCTCGATGACCCAGCCGGTGACGCTCTCCTGGAGCGGGTAACGGTGGCCTTTCCAATAGGGCGTGGCCGAGTCCTCGCCGACCACGTGGCAGAGCTCGCCCTCCCGCAGCGTCAGCACCGCGGCGTCGGAACCCGACAGGCGGCGGGCGGCGTCGCAGACCTTGGCCACCACCGCCTCCATGTCGCGGGCGCGTCCCAGCTCCTGCACCATCTGCAACAGTCTCTCCATCTGCCGCAGGTGGCTCTCGCGCGGGTCCGGCGCCTGCTTGTCCAGGGCGCGGCGGATGGCGGGCACCAGGATCTCGCTGTCGGACTTGAGCACGCAGTCGGTGGCGCCTTCGGCCTTGAGCTGCTCCAGGTCCTTGCCCTCATAGGAGCCGGACAGGAACAGGAACGGGATATGCGGGTGGTGGCGGCGCACCGTGCGCAGCACCTCCAGGCCGTCGAAATCGTAGCCGCGGTTATCGGAGAGGATCACGTCGATGCGGCCGCCCTCCAGGGCCCGGCTGTACTCGGCGCGGGACATGGCCAGGCTCACACGGCAGTCCAGGTCGGAACGCAGCAGCGTCTGACGGACCAGCTCCGCGTCGACCGGATCGTCCTCGACATGCAGGATATGTAAGGGTTGCGTCTTATCCATCGTGGCTCCTGATCTCGCGGCATCCCTCCGCGAACCGAGCAATTTCACCATAGCCCGGTTATGGGAACAATCGCCCACGCCTCGGGTAAATACCTGATGTGCTTGAATCTGGATATGCAGTAAGCCGGCCGGGTCGGTCAGCCGGCGGGGCCTGCGGCCGGAGCGGCCTGGTCATCCAGGACGATGTCGCCCACCTTGGTGGGGCTGCAGCGCAGCTCGTAGTGGTGGCCGGCATGGATGAACACCGGCTTCTGGTCGTTGGTCTCGGGGATGATGGGATCGTTCAGCACCGGCCGGTCACTGGGGGTGAAGCACTGGAACTCCACCATCAACCAGCCTTCCCGCACCCACACCCCGCTCTTGGGCAGCTGCATGGACGCCGGCAGCACGCTATGAGGCCCCGCCGCCGGCGGCGCGATCCAGAAGTACTCATCACCGTGGGGGACGATGAAGGCAGCGTCGCCGTAGCTGAGCGGGGTCGGTCCCAGTATCTCGGCACGCTGGAGGGTGCAGGCGCTGAGCGCCAGGAGCAGCAATAGCGGAAGGGACCTGCGCGGGGACGACATGTCCCGGATTCTACCCTGCCTGCAGGAACAGGCTCACCGCGGGACTCTGGGGCGTGAGCTGGCGTTGGCCCGCGGCCTGGAACCCCAGGGCTTCCAGCAGCCGGATGGAACGGATGTTCTCAGGGTTGGTGATGGCCGCCAGCCGCCCCAGACCCAGCATGCGCGCATGCGCCAGGGTCGCCGCCGCCGCCTCCCGCGCGTAACCCCGGCCGCGGTGCCGCGCCAGGAAGGCGAAACCGATGTCCACGTGCTCCAGGGTGTCGCGCTTGATGAGACCGCACATGCCGAGCGGTTCGCCGCCGGCCCGGGCCTCCACGCACCACAGGCTGAAGCCTGCGCGTGCCTGCATGGCGCGGGGCCCCTCGACGATGTAGCGGCGCGCCGCGTCCAAGTCATGGATGCCGCGGTCACCGATGAAGCGCAGCCAGTCGGGTTCGTTGACGAGCTCCAGGATGAAGGCCGCGTCCTCGGCGACGAACTCCCTCAGCAGCAGGCGTTCGGTCTCCATCACGGTCATGCCCGGCGCTCCAGCAGTGAATACTGGAAGCGTTGCAGGCGGCCCTGGGGAGTCAGGTGCGTGTCGTCGCGGCTCTCCCGCAGGCTGAAACCCTCGCCCAGTTCCGCCGCCAGCGATTCCGGTGAATAGCGCCGCACCGGCAGTCCGCTGCAGCGCTCCGGGCCGTCAAGGGCGAAGCTCGCGATCAGCGCGTGGTCTCCCGGCGCCAGGGCGGCTTCCAGGGCCGCGACGTAGGCGGCGCGATCCTGCGGCTCCGTGAGGAAATGGAACACCGCCCGGTCGTGCCAAAAACGGTAACGCCGCTCCGGCCGCCAGCGTGTCACATCCGCCACCAGCCACTGCACCTCGAGCGCCTTCGCACCGAGCCTCATGCCGGCGCGCTCCAGCGCCGTCTCCGCCAGGTCCAGCACCGTGAGGTCCGTATGGCCCGCCGCCAGCAGGTGGTCCACCAGGCGTGAGGCGCCGCCGCCCACGTCGATGAGCGCGTCGCCGGCACGGCTGTGGGCGCGGATGAATTCCAGCGAGACGTCGGGATGCACCTGGAACCAGCTGACGGTGTCCTCGGCCTTCTCCCGGTACACCGCTTCCCAGTGCTGCTTGCGCTCCAGTGGATCGCGCATGGCCGTCTCAGCAACCCTCGCCCTGGCAGATCCTGCCGTACTGGGTCTCGGCTTCCTTGAGGAAGCCGGGGCAGATGGCCTTGCCGGCTTCCTCGGCGGCGGTCTGCACCGCCTTCATGCGCTGGTCCTGGTTGGTGGCCAGCATGATCTTGATCTGGTAACCGTTGGGATCCACGCCGGCCGGCGCCGTGAGTGTGACGGCGTCCAGGTACTTCTGCACGCCGTCCTTGAACTTCGGCCAGTCGGCGTTCAGATCCGTGTAGTACTTGGCCATCACCGGTCCGCGCTTCTTGCCGATGTCGGCTGCCTCGGCGTCGGCCTTGCCGGCTACCGCCTTCTCGCAGGCGCCGGTACCGACCGGCAGCTTGCCGCAGTCACTGTATTTGTCCTGCCAGTCTTGGCTGCTCTTCGACTGTTCCTGGGCGTTGGCCTGGATGGCGCTCTCGGTCTCGGTGTAGGAAGCCTGGAACAGCTGGTTGGCGAGGGCGCCGGGGTCCGGCGGCAGCTGCTGGCTCATGGCGGCTTGCTGCCATTGTGCTATCGCCATCATCTGGCGCGGATCCCTGGCGGCGGCCTGGGCCGCGGCCATGTTCTGCGCCATGTTGGCCTGCACCTGCTTGTTCATCTGCTCGTCGTGATCCTTGACCTGCTTCTCCATGTCATCCGCGAGGCTCTGGCTCTGGGCATCGCGGCTGAGGTAGCCGCCGGGGTTCTTGGGATCGGCGCAAGTGCGCTTGGCGGCCGCGTAATCCTTCGGCGGCGTCGGCAGCTTGGCCACGAGGGCCTTCGGATCGGAGGTGTCACCCCAGCCGGACAGGCTCAAGCCCAGCCCCAGGGCGAGCAACAGGATGCGGACGCAGGTCTTCATGCGTATCCCCTCTATATATGTGAGCAGCCGGACGGCCGTCCCCGGGAAGATGATGCCCCGGGAGATAGAGCGGATTCAACCGAGCGGGCCAGCGCGCCCGCCCGGGTTCATCTCACGGGGTCGTGCAGGGTCACGATGTGCTGGACCCGCCACACCCCGCCCTCGCGCTTCCACACCTCCAGGAAACGCCCGGCCCGCGCGAAGGTGGTGCCGCCGGCCTTGGGCGTGAAAGTGCTGGTGTAGTGGCCGCGGTCGAAGGCCAGGTCGCCGGACACCCGGATCTCGTCGGTCACGCCCACGATGCGGGTGTCGAATCGGGCGAAGAGGCCGGTGAAGGCCTGGCTCACCTGCGTCTTGTCCGCGCTGGGTGCGTCCTGCTCTTCGTCGCTGAAGTCATCGCTGAACACGTCCATCATCTGCGCCACGTCCGCCTTGTTGTAGCCGTCCAGCCACTGGTCGATACGCTTCTCCAGGGCCGCCACGTCCCGGGGCGGACCGCTGCTGACCTGCGCATGGGTCGCGGCCAGGCTGAGGGAGGGCAGGACGAGGGCGCTGGTGAGCGCTAGCAATGTGTCGCGTAGGGAGGGCATGTGAGATCTCCACGAGGTGGGCCTGGGAAAAGCCTAGCCAAGCGCAGATAGCATTGGGACGATAAGGAAATGATTCAGGGAAATGTCAGGCTGCTTTGAGCCTGGCAGCGCAGTAGACTGGCCGTCCGTCTCGGGGAAACCATGTCACAACCCATCTCCACGCCCACCCGGCAGGATGCCGCCTATGCGGCTCTGCGGCGCGAGCTCTCGGCGCAAGGCCTGTTCGAACCCGACGTCCGGGGCTATGTGCTGCACATGGCCTGGGTGGTGCCCGCCTACCTCCTCGGCTGGTGGCTGTTGCTGCAGGTGCACGAGCCGCTCGCGCGCCTGCTGCTGGCCGGCGCCGAAGCCATCGTGATGATGCAGGGCGCGGCCCTGGGCCACGAGGCCGGACACCAGGCGGTATCGCGCAGGGCCCGCATCAACCTCTGGGTGGGCCGCATCTTCATGAGCCTCGGCTCCGGCAGCAGCCAGGCGAGTTGGAAGGAGATGCACGACCGCCATCACCGGCATGCCAACTCGCGCCTGGACCCGAACCTGAAGGCGCGCCTGTTCTGCTTCACGGAGGAGGACGCGCGCCAGGCCCGTGGTCTGCAAGCCTGGTGCACCCGGCATCAGCCGCTCCTGTTCTGGCCGCTCATCACCCTCATGGGCGTCTCGTTCCGCCTCAACAGCCTGCACCACATGCTGAAGTTTCCCCGCAACACTCGCGTGGAGCAGGCGCTGGTGCTGCTGCACCATCTGCTGTGGCTGGCGCTGCCAGCGCTGCTCATGGGCGTCGGCCAGGCGCTCGCTAACTATCTGCTGGTGCTGTGGGGCTGCGGCGCCTATCTCGCCGCCATCTTCGTCGCCAACCACCTGGGGCATCCCACCGCGCCGTGCGAGGGCGCCAGCTTCATGGCGCGCCAGGCGGGCAATGCCCGCAACCTCAGGGATGGCTGGCTGATGCGCCGCTTCTTCGTCGGGCTGAACAGCCACATCGAACATCACCTCTTCCAGCGCATCTCCTTCACCCGCCTGCACCGGGCCCGTGCCGCCACCCGGCGCCACTGCGAGGCCGAGGGCATCGTCTACCACGAGGTCGGCATCCTGGCCGCCCTCGCCGAACTGCACCGTCACAACCTGCGCATGGCGGAGTTGGCGGGCGCGGGCCTCGGTTCCTCCGCCGTATCGGGGACTCTCGCCGAGAGCGAGTCCCCATAAAAAAGCCGCCGGCGGATCTCTCCGCCGGCGGCATCACCTCCAGTCTAAGCAGGGACGGCTTCAGCGATTGCTGCTGCCGCCGGGCGAGCTACGGCCGCCCTTCTGCTGATGGCTGGACTTGTCGGACGGGTTGCGGGAGCCGCTGCCCGAGGGATTACTCGGGTTGCTGCCGCTACGCTGCTTGTCAGCGCCCGCCTCCAGGGTGTGTCCCGCCGGGCCCTGTTCGCTGCGAGGCGTGCTGTTGCCGGATTCCTCCTCGTAGTCGGAGGATTCCTGGCTCACGCCGCTGCGGCGATTGCCGAGGTCGGCGTTCTGCTGGCTGTCCACGTCG